>JAIELR010000152.1 GCA_019752835.1 Gammaproteobacteria bacterium
CCATAGTCCGTAATAACTCCTGACTCTCAATAGAATCATTCAGCGCCGATATCTTATGCTTCTCTTGAAAACACAACAATAATTGAGCGATCTGTGTGGCGCAAGCAGGTTCTTGTCGTAACGCATTCCATAGAAGCGTTACAAAAGTATCTCGATCTGAGTTCTCTAGTGCTTGCTTGGCCCATTGAAGCAGTGTGTTTACGGGCTGTGGAAGTACATTAGCGGGCAATCCTCTTGCTCCACACTGTAATGCCAAGGTATAGCTCAATAGACTTTCTGACCAGCAACTTTCGCTAAGCTGCATACCATTCATATTCAGCGGTAACTGACCGATAGCTCTCACTATTTGCCACTGTGGCAATGGTAAACACGATGGTCAATAATGAGGTGGTCGCACAGCAATTTCTAGCAACGCGCCATTTTCAAAACCTAATACTAAGCGACCCGTTATTAAATCTGCAGCCACAACACTACAAGCAAGCCATTGCTGAGTAGCAATCACATGAGCTGACTTAATATCCCATACCATAATATGCGAGTTATCAAAGACAACTATCAACCATTCTGGACAAAGGGGGTGAAAACACAGCACGCATGGTTTGCTCTCATCTGTTAATTCCCGCGAATAAGGCAACACCTTCTGACAAACACCTCGCGCTAAGTCCCAAACGCACACTTTATCCCATGACGCTGATACTGCGCGATCCCCTGCAAGAATAATACAACTGATTTCATATTTATGCTCCCAAAGCGTATGTACTAGATGTATACCTTGTTCACTCATCTGCCATACGCGCAACTCGCCTCCCATTGAGCCTGATACCACCCATTTGCTACAACCAGCTACACAAGAAATCCACTCTGTGTGCCCCTGAAGCACATACATTTGACGTACATTTTCACCGCTCATTTGCCATATCCGTACGGTCTTATCATAGGAACCTGATATTACACACTCATCAGAAATGGCAACGCAAGTGACCCAATTTGTATGCCCTTGAAGTACGCACAGATGACGCACTTTTGTTCCACTCACTCGCCACACGCGTACTGTCTTATCTCTTGAACCCGACACTACACGCTCACCTTCAAGAACAACACAAGTAACTCTTGCTGTATGGCCCTGAAATATACACAGTTGGTATGCCTCTTCATTACTCAATTGCCACATGCGCAACTCGCCATCTATAGAACCTGATATCATCCGCTCTCTTTCAAGAGCAATACAATTGACTCGCTTTATGTGCCCCTGCAACATATGCTGTTCACATTCTTCTTTGTTACTCACCTGCCACACACGCACTGTTTTGTCCTCTGATCCAGATACTATGTGATCTCCTTCGAAAGCTACACAAGAAATGCCTTTCGTGTGTCCTCGAAGCATACGCAATTCTATTGCTACTTGCTCGCTCACTTGCCATACGCGTAACTCACCATCCGTTGAGCCTGATGCAACTCGTTCACCACAAATAGCAACACAAGTGATACTCTCCGCGTGCCCTTTCAACACATGCTGCGGATGCATCTCTCTTCTAGTATCGCGCGATGAGCTTGCGGTTTTATGAAGTTCTATAGACGGCACATGCCATACGCGTACCGTTTTATCTGTTGAACTCGACACTATACGATCGCCCTCAAGAACAATGCAAGTGATTGTCCCTGCATGCCCCTGAAGCACGCGCTGTAAGCGCGTTTTTTCTCTACATATTTGCCACACCAGCACTGTGTTATCCGATGATCCTGATACTACACGATCACCAGAAACAGCAACGCATGTAACCCCTTTCATATGCCCTCGTAACACATGTTGCTGCCATATGTTTTCATTTTCCATCTTCCACACACGGACTGTTTTGTCATCTGATCCGCATACTATACGATTTCCTTCGAGAGCAACGCACGTAAAATCACTTGAGAGCACATACATTCTCGCTACTTGCTCTCTCACTTGCCATACGCGTAATTCACCATCTATTGAGCTTGATACTAATAATTTACTGTCTTTACTAATTGCCAGAGAAATAATTTTATTCTTGTGAGCCTGCCATTGTTGTAAGCACCGTTGCAACTTCCAATCCCAACAGACAATTATGCCATTTGTATATCCCACAAAAGCTTGTGTCGAAGTATTAGACACTATTACAAGGCATGTAACAAAATTTTCGCCTTGTTCGCCTTGATAGTAAGCATATTCACCAAATTTTACATCTATCATCCGCGCTTGGGTAAGGTTGGCATCCTGCCATTGTGTATGGCGAGCTATAACATCATGCCACTGCACACGTTGTAAACTAACTTGGGAAAAAAGACCATTACTAACATCGGTATTTTGGACGCATGTGTCATCTAAATTTAAACCAGCTACGCTATAACCACAATAATTATACAAAGTTAACGCATTCCCTGCGACTTGCATTAATTGGATATTGCCTTTATAGATATTATTTACTAATTCGCCTTTCGATTTACAAATTACTTCTAATAAGCGATATTGACTCGGCTTCGCTTCTCTTAAAAAATCTAATACCGCTACTTCTCGGCGTATCTCTAATTGATTCCATAGGTTACCAATTAATTTTGGCAATTGACTACGAAAAATCTCGGCATCAGCTTGGTCATAAAGCGTTATATTTTCAAATAAAACTTCTTGTGTCTTAGGATGACATAAGGTGCTTTGTATATATTTTGTCTTTAAGGGTAGTGCTTTCAAAAGTGCCTGTGCAACCAGAAATTCTTGAAAGCTTTTATGGATAAATTGGTAGCTTTTCACGCCTACAGCTTTCAAAGGACAGGCATTACGTAACCGCGTTACGAATGATTTCACATCATGGGCATTGACAACCAGCACGGCTTGCAATAACTCTTTTTCTTGTATTGTTAATTGCTCATCAGAAATATATATTGTTTTCATTTCATACATCAAAATAGCGATTTTTTCAGCATACTGTCTTAATAGATTGCGCCAATCATCATTGTACTGACCACTTAGATTGATGTTTAAATCTTTGGTTCTCACCAATCTTTCAAATTCATCAACAAACCATTGATCGGTAAAGGCTTCATAAATAGTATAGCGAGTAATCGCTTCATTTCTTTGTAGTGTCTGCTGTAATTGTTCTAAGCTATTACTTTTGCCAGCATATCTGCCTGTGCTAGTGCAAACATCGCTTATCATATAAGCTAATAATGGATTGTCCAAGAGCTTCCAAACAGTGGGCTGCTGTAGTTGCAATCCTAATAATTTTTTTTGCAGTTTAGAGTTAGTCTGAGTTCTGCTAGTCAAATAACGAATCTTTTGAAAATTATCAAATTCTTGTAAGTAATAAATTTTTGCCGCTCTAAAACGATTGCATTTATTTTCCAGATATGTGCGACAGCTTATTAAAACACATCCTGTCCACTGCTCTAAATATGTGTCCACTAGAGTTCGATAAGCCTGTGATTCACCTTGACAAAATATTAGCTCATCATAGCCATCAAGTAAAAAAATAAATCGATATTCTTTTCTTAACTGCTCAATCTGCCCAAGCGTATAACCTATCTCTAAATTCACAAACCAAGCTTTAACAAAATTTTCACCATTTTGTTTAAGACTTGCTAATGAAATCAATATCGGTATAGGCTGCATTATATCGTGTTGATTTTCTAGATAATCTTGTTGCAGCTTGTCATACAACCATTGCATCGCACTACTCTTACCCATACCTGCTTCACCGAACAGTAAATAGGTGAAGTGCTTACTGACTTCGATAGATTTAACAGCAGTGAGTAATTGCTGATAACAATCCTTTAACATAATATCTGTATTTTCTGTTCTCAATCGCGGTGTAATATAATATGGCTTCACTTGATCCCAACTAAGGGCATTCGTAACTTGTCGTGATCTATTCCAATAATCACGTATCGGTTTTAAGGTTAAAGCGTCAGCTTTCTGTAACCATTCCTCTTGAATTTGGTTAACCAGAGGGATATCTGATAAATACTCTAATTTTGACGTTTTCGTTTTGTCGAACTCTTCTCGCAGCTGTAGTTGCGTCGTTCGATATCGCTCAAAAATTGATTTCTTAAATTGCGACTCTACCTCCGCCAATCGTTGCCAAATAAAAGGATGCAAGCTGGGGAACTGAATTTTTAAGGTAGCTAGCGCTAATATCCATGCGGCTTGACGTTTATTATGATATTTTTGCGTATATAAATGAACACATAATTCAATCCATGGTTTAGTTTGTTGCAGCAATCCTTCTTCGTCAAACCCCTGTGCTTTTAACCACTGTATATACATAACGCCAATAAACTGGGCAAGAACTAAGTGCAGTTTCCAATAATGCCTCTTGAGTAATTCTACTCTGAGCGTTGCAAAAAATTCACTCCACGTACTAGCTTCTTCAGGTTGAGAAAGTAAAGTCAGTGTATCCAACACGTCTTTACAAAATAAATAACTGGCTTCGTCACCATTGAGTACTGCATAACCTTGCCAATCCCGTTGCATGCTCTCCCACCAGCCAATAATACCTTTATAAAATCCAGCATAACCCACAAAGCCAGTTAACACAGCTCCCGCGATAATCCAGCCGACAGGTGTAGCTAAAGTTGCACTGGTTGCTGCAAAGTAAGTAAAGCTAGCAATGACAGATGTAAGTTTTAACTGTTGCTCGCCTAGCACACTTACACCAGTCACCGTTGAATGAATATAACGATAATAAGCTCGCTCAAAACCAGACCCAACTGGCTTTACCATGAGTTGAACAAGATTAGCGGTGTGAGAGATGATAAAAGCTGTCTTGGCATTATCCTCTAAAGGCGATATTTCACGCCTTGCTAACTCCTTTCCAGCAGAATCTAATAATTTGAGTATATCATCGGCTAACTTCTTGCTAACGCGAGCTTTGCTTTCCGTAGTATCCCGCCACCGATCTAACAATATAAAAATCAATGCCACACTTTGTAAACCAACGATGGGCAACCGTTTGGCTTCTGCTACAGTATATTCAACGCTGGCCTTATAGTAATCAGCATCATATAATTGACTATCAGCTAATTGGAACGCTCGAAGTAATCCATAAAAATACGGAAGACTTTCAATCGTGCTACTTACTGCATTTTGACGTAAATTTTCAAGTAATTGTTTTATTAGCCCTACCACTTCAGGCTTGTCGATTCTTAACCTTGTCAATGGGAGAATGCTGTTAATATCAAGGAATGTTTTTGTAGGTTGTGGTTGGTACTGCTTGAAAACTTTATCTAAAATCAGAAAGTTTTCTGGTGCCGGAGCAATATTATACCGCTCAACATGATAATCCAATAATGTTTTAGTCGATTCAGCAGAAAACACAACAACATCCTCAAATAGGTATCAGCTTCCACAGCTTTTTTGTTGTGTTTATAGTGTGAAAATGGTTCAAAACCATTGTAGCATTATAGCTATCTTAACCAGCTAAGTATACAGTCTACGAAACATATACAGCGGTATAATATAATAGCGGAATTTTTTGGCAAGTGTAATTTATATACATAGTTAGTGTAAGAATATTTTTGCCTCACGCCTGGTGGAAAATCTGTCCCCAGTCATTTTTGCGTTTATATTCCCCCACTTTTGGCAATTGAGCATAGGTTCTGATAACCATCTCAGTATCCACATGCCCCATTTGGCTGGCAATCCACGGCACACTTTCCCCGCGCAGCATGAGCATCGTGGCAAACGTGTGTCGGCATTGATACGGGCTGCGATATTCCACCCCTGCTTTATTACATACTTGTATCCACCACGCGCGTAATTGTTTGCTGTTTTCCCAGGGAATGTCTTTACCAGGGTTTATAAAAATGCAGCCGAGTTCCGTAAACGTAAATTCTTTTTGTGCAACCAATGCTTCATAAGCGGGTTCAAGGAGTTCCATGTCACGCATACCGGCTTCGGTTTTAGTTTCTTTCACTTCGTCCTCAACCAACGCTCGCTCGACACGCAAGAGTCGTCTTACAAAATCGACTTGCGGCCACGTGAGCGCCATAATTTCCGAAGGACGCAACCCCGTAAAAAGCCAAAACTGCACCATAGGTTGCACGGCCTCAGGGAGACTGCGTAAAATAGTCCAGATTTCCTCCATAGTGAATGTATTCACCACATAATCTGACTTATAGCTTTCTTTCGGTAGAATCTCCTCCAATACAATCGTATCAAAAGGATTTGCTTCCAATAATTCATCGTTCAAGGCACGCTTCACCACCTTCCGGAGCGGGCCTAAAATACTTCGCACCGTTTTAACGTTCAAGGGTTTGCGGTTGATTTCCCCTGTCTTACTATTTTTTACGAGACGAGTTCGAGCTAATGATTGAAGAAAATCTCGAATGTGAGAGGCTTTTAAACTACCTACCTCCACGTTCCCAAAGCAGGGCAAAAGATAATAATTAATTACAGACCCTTTACGTTTATAAGTACTTTTTTCGTTAGTCTTTTTATCTTCTTCGAAGATTTTTTGTAACAAATCTTTTATAAGCACATTTTTATTCTGCATGCCCCACAGATGCGCCCGTTTTGACTGAGGAAAATATTCAGCATAGTTAAACTGCTGCCGTTCAATTTTACTCAAAATTTCGGCGCGTAATCGGTCGGCATATTTAATGCCCTTTTTATCGGCGGGAATATTTTTTAGGGTTTCTCTACAGAAAACACCCCGATAGGTAAACGCGATACGTATTCCCATCTTTGTACCTGAATAGGCGCGGATTTGTACGCCTTCTGGTAATTGTTCTGATGCTAATGACAGCATATTTTATGACTCCTATTCAATTTAATAACTGAGTGGGGGCGATTTCACGCCGCCTTTACTCCACTCTCAACCCATTTAGCAATTTCATCTAAGTTAACCCACAGATTGCCATCGGGTGCCAATCGGCTATGGATACCGTCGATCCACACGCCCCGACTACGTCGTGTATGTACTGCCCTGACAGTATCGCCCGATAATTCACAGTACTTCTTAACCTTCACCCACTTCATATAACCTCCGACTACAATCGCTCTCTTCGATGAGAAAGTCTAGTCTTTTTTACTTTTACGAATAACTCTTTTTAACATTATCTATATGAGGTAGCCTTACTGCTCAGGAGAGCCGCGTACTAGTATTTATTGGCTAAAAGATGCCCATAATGAGTCCATTTGCAATAGATACTATACATAGGCGGTAGTAACGCTATGGGGCTTTAAGTAATACAGACGCTCTTCGACCACTTTGTTAGAATTAAGCCTGCTGTCATCGAGTGCCATTGTGTTATAACGTCTCATTAATTGACGTTTAACCGACACCGTGCCATAACGTTGAAACAGTTCCATTAACGCCTCGTGCGGTATAATGCCGTCACTGCTGTAACTCATGATTAAATGCCGATAACGGCCGCTTGCGACAATCACCGCCAATGCTTCTAGCGCGTTACGTTTGCTGCTCAAGGCGGACCGGAATGCAGCCGTATCATTACGCCGACCTGAAATACCTTGTACTGCTGGATAATCCCATCGTGCGATGGTCTCCAACAGGTGATATGACGCTGCATATTGTGTGGCTGTATACGGCGGGTCGAGATACAAGATATCGACAGTTTCTAACTTATTAATTAATGCCGCACCGTCTTCATGAAACACAGTATGCAGCTGATCGCTTTCGGTAATATCCGGCACCTGTAGTTTTATCTCCCGCAATGCAGGGCGCGAATAACTTTTTAAGAAGCTACTCATCGTACCTGTGGTATTCGCGCAGCGGGAGGCTTGATTTAAGAGCGCATAGAGTAAAATAGAAAACTCGTCTTTATTTAACAGACCCAAGAGCCTCCACATCGACAGAGAACTGCGAATGTCATCTATTTTTTTCGCATTCTCATCGGAATAATATAGCCGCTGAATAGCTTTATACTGTGTGCCGCCCAACGAAAAATGTTCGTAGATAAAACCCTCAATGCCTTTTTGTTGGTTTAAATAATCCACGATACTCTCGACGTAACACTCTTGGTAAGGGCGATCTAAATCCAGTGCATTCGCTACTTTCTCAAAACGTGGCATCTTATTGATACCAATTTTGGCTTGCTGCATTATGTAGGATGCATACAATAAGTCGTTGGAGATTATTTTATAGCCTTGCGTTTTAAAATATTGCCCAACCGTACCCGTTCCTGAAAATAAATCACAGAAAACGTTGCCTGTTATATTGTATTCTTTAATAGCCTCATGAATAAATGATAGTAGTCGTTGCTTGCAGCCGACGTAGCGCATAATGATATCCTTCGTATTTTACGTGTAATAATGGTGAGTTACTGAGAGTGTTGTTGTAGTGTTTTTAAGGCAGCCTGAGCGAGACTTTCTGCCAAATTGACAGGAACCGCATTTCCAATCTGCCGATATTGTGCAGTTAGCCCACCTGCAAATTGCCAGTCATCAGGAAACGTTTGAAGGCGTGCGTATTCGCGTACGGTTAATGGTCGTGTTTCATCCGGATGACAGCGGTCTATCAATCGTGAGCTAGGTGTGGTCATTAAGGTGTAACTGGGTTTATCCCAGCTTAATCGACGGGCGATTTGACTGCCATGTACGTGTTCATGCCAATCGCCTAAATAGGCTTTCAATGCATCAAGCGACAAGTCTTTCCAATTTCCACCCGCAGGTACTTGCGATAATATTTGGCATTTTTTGTCAGAATATTGGCTGCCCTCAGACTCTGGTACATCAGTCGAATACAGCTTTCCTGCTTTCAACGCATCGTGTAGCGTGAAAATCGTATCATTGGGTTTTTCAAACTCAAAGTTAGCGGCTATATCGCTTCTCACGCCTACAATAATTACCCGCTCACGCAATTGCGGTACACGATAATTCGCGGCTTGTAATACTTCGGGCGATAATACGTTATAACCTCGTTCTGTGAGTATACGATAAACGTCGTTAATGGTATCGAGTGTTTTGTCATTGAATAGCCCCTTGACATTCTCTGCAATGAATATTTTAGGTTGAATTTCAAAAATGGCGCGAAGGAATTCAAAAATTAACATTCCCCTTTCATCTTCAAATCCTCTGCGTTTACCTGCGTTACTAAACGCTTGACAGGGAAAACCGCCGGTCACAACATCCACTTGCCGATAAAACGATGTAAAATCAATCGTTTTAATATCCCGTTTCCATACTGGCCAGTGTGGGCGATTACGTTGTAAGGTTTCACAACAACGTCTATTGTTATCGTTTAACAATACGTGCTGAAAACCTGCACGTTCGAATCCTAATGCCATGCCACCGCCACCTGCAAATAATTCAATCACGGTAGGCTTTTGTAAAATAGTTTTATTCATTAAATTATCCTCAAAAGGTAAAAAGCCGCATAAAGCGGCTTTTTAGGTTAGTTTCTTAATTTATACTAGCGGTTTTAACTCATTTAAAAAGGTAGCTAAGCGTGTATTGACTTCACTCTCTGAAGCGGTGCATCTCAAGCCTCGACGAGGACGTTCTTCAAAATGAGAATACGCCTCATATGTACTCAGCTCGCCCAAGACGTGATCGGGGTTTTTAACGAAGTGATCTGCCAAATAGAATCTATCCTGATTGTGCAGCGTTACTTTGCTGGCACCTTGCCAATTTTTACTGGGATTAGCTTTGCGTTGCAAAATGATAATATCCACTGTTACTTTTGCATCGCTAAACAAATTCTCTGGTAAGCGATACGCTGCCACTAAATCTGCAACTTCAGCAATTTGTTCGCGCAAGTGCCGTTGTGGATTATCCAGTACATAGCATGGCACGATCATGGCCAACAAGCCGTTTTCTTTCAACAAGCGCGCACTTTTTGCCACAAAGTAATGATGAATCATTTCCTCTTTCAAATCAGGATGCTTTTTGTCAAACGCTTTAAATCGGGCGTATGGTGGATTACCGATGATTAAGTCAAACTCGCTTTCATGAAAGTACTGAAAGCTGCCGGTAACAATTTTCACATCAGGATAAAGAGCTTTTGCCATCGCAGCACTTAACGGTTCTAATTCAATGCCGGTGATCTGACTCTTTTGACGCATGGTTTCAGGCATTCTTTCAAAAAATGCCCCATGACCACAGGCAGGTTCTAACACTTTACCGCCAGTAAAACCTAGATGTTGAACAGCTTTATAGATAAAATCAATTAATAAGTCAGGCGTAAAATAGCCAGTACTTGTACTTTTATGTAATTTATCTAATTCGTCAGCCGATAAGATTTGATTTAGCTCAGCCTGGATGGCTTCGTCTTTAAACGCTCGGCGCAATCCGCCGAATCCAGTGTAGCCTTTTAATGTTGAGCAATTGCCTGCCTTAAATTGTCGCAAGATGTCAATATTCTGTATGGTGCGTTCACGGTTAAAATTATTTTCTGAGACTTCTGTTTCAGAAAGGGATATATTTTCTTTAGTAATATCTACTGTCATGATGTTTTCCTCGGGGGGTATTGGTTATTCAATCTAGGAATAATAAAAATTTACTCCTATAAAAAAACATTGGTTAAAATGCGTTTTTATAGAAATAAAAAACCCGCACTGGAGAGCACGGGTTTTAAGTTAAGTTAAATAACAATCATGTGATTTTAGATTGGGCGTCTGCTTTTTCTTGGTAATAATCAGCTTTTTTCATTAATAAATCAGCTTTGTCATACATGCGATCAAGCCATTTACAATAATCAAAGCGTTCATTGCCGAAGTAGTTACCTACTATAAGCAACGATTGCTCTACTGGTACAACATTTGCCATCTGTCCTGCTTTCCTATATAAAGCGTTAGCTTCGAGACGAAGCTCATGCGCTTTTTTAATATAGTATGCTTTTTTAGTCATATGATTTTTTTTGCAAATTTCCATCTTGCGATCTCCTTTGTTTAATAAAAGCCAAAAGAGCGCCACCAAAGGAGCGCACCTCTGACAGTGTTGAGTAAAGGTATTTATAGCTGATGTTCGATAATGAATTGCATTGCTGAGACAGCGGCACTAAACGTAAATCGTTTATCGCGAATGGACATAAACGACGTTCCGCTTCTTAGACGCTTTTTGAGAGTATGTGCCAATAGAGTGTCGCCATAATGCACAAACACAGTATCAGTAATCTCCCATTGATATAGCGCACAAATATAGTCCGCTTCTTCTGGGTTCCACTCATCAACAAAGCTATCGATGTCCATGTTTAAGAACCCCTCTTTATCGTAACATTCGATATATTGATTAACAAATGTTCTAAAAGATATTGGCCGTGTTTCTACAAAACAAGGTCTATCTAGCCGAAGAATGCTTTTATCAAAATAAAAACTACCGGCACTTGAACGAAACTCAGCAAACCGTAAATTCCACCATGTTGCTCGATGAAACACACATGATAGATCGGCATAACAGTAGCTATTCCAGTATTTAACCTTTTCTATAATATTTTGAAGATTCGCAGCATTGGTATCATTCCATAAGACATGCTCTTTTTTATACTCCAAAATAAACTTACCCTTTTTAATTTCTAGAACACTCTTACCGGCAAACGAATCCATGCTTTGAATGCTTTTTAAAAAATCATTTAAGAAGGTTTGCGATCCGGTAATGGCTAGATAAATACTATAATGTGTTCTGAAATTGCCTCGATTACATTTTTCAATTGAATTACTCATATACTCTCTCCTATTTCAAGTTAAAATAAGCCAAGAGCTAAATTGCCAAGGGCAAAATTGCCCTTGGCGGTTGGTTAAAAAACACCTTTTAGTGATACAAAATTGCTAAAAGGTGTTTGGATGGTTAAATTGCATAATAAATATAATTGACTATTATTAACGATTTAGTTGCTTTATTATTTGAAGCATTGCCAAAGCGGCTAGATTAAACATAAATCGCTCATCATGGATATACTGCAATGATTTTTCGCGCCCAACTTCTTGCTTGAACCGTTTGACTAGCGCATGCCGTGGACACAGATGCAAAACTGTATCTCTAATTTCATCGGAAAAAAGCTTACAAATATAATTCGCCTCATCCGTGTTCCACTCATCAACCAAACTTTCAATACCATATTTTAGCAAGAAGCGTTTATGCTCTTTATCAAAATAGCAGCTAACAAAGTCTTTGAGTGCGGGTTGAGTGCCTAGCCACCTTTTAGAAAATCGCGAATTAGGCATATCTAACATACCTTCATAAAAAGGCTCATTCGCATTGGAGTGGTATTCAACCAGAGTTAAATTCCACCATAATTTGCGACTAAAGCAATATGACAAATTGGCTTCATGTTCACGATTAAATATTTCCAAATTATTAATAAGCGCCGTCACAAGTTTTGAAAAACTATCACCCCACAGCGTAAAGTCTTGCCCGTAATGAAAGCAAAAAATCCCCTCGCCGACAAGATTATAGTGTCCTTCTAAGCCTACAAGATGCATTTTTAACGCTTCATTAAACAATTCAAACCATTTTTCATCACCATTTATCGTTAAACGAACACGGTAACGGGTTTCAAAATGACTTAGCGAATCAATGTTTAACGAACTTTTCTTCCTAAATTGTATATCTTGATATCTAGTGTTCATATTTCACCTCTCAATAGTTAAAAAAGCCGAGGGGGAGTAGGTAAAAATTGCCGAAGGCAATTTACTCACCCTCGGCGGTTGGTATAAAACACTTTTTGTCGATACCGCGTGATGCGATACCGGCGGCATGGAAGCCGCCTCAAAAAGTGCGAGTAGTTAAAGCTAAATTAAGTAGTAAGTTTCCTTAAGCCTTAATAGCCAGTAGTACATATTATTAATAGTAGTAAAAAAGCCTCACGGGAATTTCTTCCCACTTTAGCTAGTTAACAACAGATAGTTTTGGAAATAATGGATAACCTTGCGATTTTATGTAGTTAATTTTATCTTTCAATGCTGATTGATGTAATGCTCTGATTGCAGCATACCCTTCTCGACACAAGCTGAAAGCATGATGCCAAGGGTCGTTAGCCGAATCAATATCATCATCGGGATATCTTATACACATAGAATCCGCACCCATTGCTGCTTGATAATCCAACGCGCCATCACTAATACGATGTTGGCAAACTTCCAAGAGCCAATCGACTAATTCTGAGCTTGCAAATGGCCATACAACAGAATTTTGATCAAAACACTGCATTTTGGATTTAAACTCTGGGTTATTAAGCCAGTGTTTTAAATAGTCTAGTTTCGCATAAATACGATCTGTACTATCGTAAATAAACACGTCTAATTCAGTAGAATTCGCTATACGAAGCTCAACACTTAATAAAGCAAGTTCGATATACTCTACTTCACTAGATTTTAATGCAATGTGAGTAATCACACCATTTCCTTTTTTAACAGGTACTGCTTTTAGTGGGGCTGCCCCCTCTGGTAAATCAAATTGTAATTGATACATGATTAATGACTCCTAATGTAAAAAAGCCCTTTAATATTTATTAAAGGGCTTAGGTTTGGTTAAGATAAACCGAGAAAACCATCAAATAAAGTTACTTTTTTCGTGAGGGATAGTTCGTATTTCTACGACTGTTCTCATGATTGTCACTTTTTTTCGGTTGGCTTTCGACTCTGCGCTTTCTTGATTCGCTTCTAACGGTAAAGTCAGTTGCATTAAAGCTCACAGTGGAGGGTTTTACTTCTCCCGTTTCCTCATCTTCCGATTGTGATATCGTTATAGATTTGTAGACAAAATTAACAAAGTCACCTTTTTTCAAATGCTCTACTTTTTCAAATAAAGCGGTTTTGTAGATGAATACTTTAGCTATTAACGAAATATCACGCTTATCAGATTTCTGATTACGGTTGTCATCTTTTTTGTCATCATCATTTTGTTTCGCTTTCAAGGGGCTGCAATAAATGGAAAATGTAGCATATTCTCCCCCATCTTTATCTGTCTTAAATTCAGGATCAGCAGCCAAATTGCCTGTAATCCCATTCTCGTTGCTGAAACAATGTTTAGTGTAGTTCATCATAATTCTCCTAAGTTAAAAACCCAAAAGAACAATGCTGATTTCCCCCGTTGGGAATAGTCATTATTCCCATTGGGGTTAAATTTAAAAACGTTATCAAAATGATAACGGTTAAGTAGACTGCTTATTAATGATTATCATTAATAAGCAAGGTTGGCACTGTATACATATATAATACAGATGAGCTTACATGCCGACTCACTATTTGTCCCATTTTACATCTGGAACACGATGTCTAAATTTAGGTCTCTGCATTGAGAGACTGTGTTTTATTTTCCTTATCTTTTGTATTATTTAATGGTGTTACTTTTATTTCTGGCGAAAAAGGTGATCGTAATTTCTTGCTTAATATTGCTTCTGGCAACATACCGAGCTTGCTTTCAACCTCTTTTACCAAATCATTTTTTGCTACCACATCTTGGCGTGTGATACTTTTTGCTTCCCACTTAAGGGGTAATTTGAACAAGGTCAGCAGTTTTTCTAACCATTGCTTACGTATAGCGTCCTCGGATATCTCTAATAAAACTCCTACCCGATTAGCTGTAAGTATGATGCGCATCAATTCATCGAATTGCGCGACAAGTCCTGATCCCATATAGCCATACTGCGTCCTAAACCAAAGCGTTTCAATAACAGGTTTTTTGGAGAAAAATACTGTAAAGTTGAGACCCATTGCCAGACTGCTTTCTCGAAGCCGTTGCTGATAATTGTCTATTGCTAGCGATAGCTCTTTACGCAGTTGTAGTATGGCATCATAGACTTTTAATAAATACCAATCGGCATACGGGTCGTCTTTTTCGGCGGCATCCCAGATTTCTGCCATTCGTTTACCAAATTGCAACAAGTTGATAGACCGTTTATTAGCATCAATGCCTAAAAAGAGCTTTTGAGCATGAATCGTATGCAAGGTTAGTTTCACCTGTCCATCAAGTTGTGCAGGTTTTGGGTGTTTACTATGTGTTGCTTTGATCGTTGCTGGTGTCATGTGCGTTTGCCTCTTAGCTAAAGTTTAAATTGTCTGTAATGTATGTTAAACACCGGCTAGCGGGTCGGGTGTTAAGCGTGGATTTATGGGTACCTTATCTTTAGCGATAGCTAAGGAATTCAGATCGGCAACAATACCGCTAATTAATAGTCTTTGTTCCCAACGGTCTACACAGTATATGTGAATGCGAGAGCCTTGCGAGTTACGCAGTAGTTTTTCACTCTTTTTGAGAGTTCGCGTAAAATCTGTTTGCTGTTCTGCTATGCTATTGCCTGTTAATTTATATAGGCTGGCATAATGCGTTAAAAACAATTCTATCGCTTCGGGTATTTGAATTAGAATACCTAGCTCTACACCATGTAAAACACTGTCATTTTGGTTCACTGATAGCGTGTTATTTTCAATCAGCGGTTTTAACCAGTCCCAAAACTCCTGAGCGGTAGCTATTGGTGGCTGCTCTATCAGTTCAATAAGCGGTTTTTCTTGCACCTTCGGTTTGTTTTCGCCTTGAAGTGCCACTAAACTAATTGCTTTAATCTCTGGGGGTTGAGATGAAACAGACACGCCCTCTATGGTACACGGCTCAAATAGTTGCGCTTCTTGCTTATGCTGAATAACCTGCGCTACTATAGGTGCTTTTTCCCGCTCCGCTGCTTCTTGGGTGTCAGGCAATCTACTGTCTGGTGCTGCAATGATTTTAGAGGAAATCGGATGTGGGTTTATAATGTCAGCTAAAATATTAGCGTGTATATTGCCTTGTAAGTAATCTTTCCATAACCCAAACAGGGTTGGATTGCGGTGCAACCAGCTATATGCCTCTTGTGGTACCAGGGCTTTAGCAAGAATAAAACGGATTTTCTCGTCTAAAATATTTAAGAGACTTGCTGAAAATAGTGCAAACGTCCACTCTTCCCGTTCTCGGAAAATGATTTCACTGTCCGCTCCCATTGGTAATAAATAGCCTTGCCGTTTTTTTAATACCAATACTGCTTGTTCTAATATTCCTGTAATACTAGCTTCATTGAGTGGCTGATTCGGCTCAGTTAAATAAGCCGTTATGTTTTCAATGGTCGTTACATAAAGCGAACGAAAGTCAGCTTGCGTTACACCAACTAGGCTTTGTATAGTATTGATATGCCTCTTAATGCTATCCAGTAAAACAATGATTCGTTGAGTCTGGCATTTATTGTTTTTACCGAGCATCATTCTCACTTAATTGCTGCACCACTGCTGCTAACAAAGGATAAGGCTGTTCACCTGTGAGTGTGATAGTCTGCTCTTTACCATCCGCTTGACTAAAAACCAAAATCGGTAAATAGAGATTACCTTGCACACGATATTGTTCGGCATGTTGAATATTAGCAGCTATTTCACCTTGTATAGCTGCGCTATTCATAGTGTCAGTCATCTGCGAAGGATTTAAACTTAATTGTTTGACTATCTCAACCGCGCTATCAACTGTTGGTGCCTGTACTGATTGCATCAATAGTTGATGCACCTCGTCTCCTCGTGCTTGGTTTCGTGAGGCTAATGCAAAGCTTGCGATGAAGCGCGAGTTTTCATTTAATAAAGGTGTTACCTGCTGCTCAATTTTTAAGTTTGGATAGCCTGCTTTTAGTCGCTCGATAACTGGCTGCATTTTACGGCAATGCGAGCATTCGTAATCATAGTATTCCGTTAATGTCACGCCATTTGATTCTGCTGTGACTGATTCCGTGGTAATGAATCCTAGACAACACAGTACTAAAAAATTGAATAATAGTTTTCTCATGATAACCTCTAAATGATGGGTTTGCCTTTTTTATCGCGACCAATAAACTTACAGTTCGGATAGCGTGTGCATCCCCAAAAGTAATTGCCATTTTTATTTTTTAACCGACGCAAAGGTGCTTCGCATGTGGGACACATATATACAGTACTGTTTTGAGTATCGGACTGTAACTGCAAACTTGCAACGATATGATGATTAGCTTCATTCTGCAAATCAGAAAGCATCTGGTTCAATAAATTGGCTTGAGACTCAACAAACGCATTGTAATCGGATTGTCCTTCCACAATCGCATCTAATTGTTGTTCCCACTGTGCGGTCAACAGTGGGTTTTTAACACTTTCTGGCACCAGCGCGATTAATGCACGTCCTTTATCAGTAGATATCACCTGTTTCTTCTGACGAGCTAAATATTCACGATTAAATAATGTTTCTAAAATGTTAGCACGCGTGGCTTCCGTACCGATGCCATTGCTTTCCTTTAAAATATTTTTTAGCTCATTATCTTCTACATGTTGAGCGACGTTTTTCATGGCTTCAATCAATGTGCCTTCGGTATAACGAGCCGGTGGTTTGGTCTGCTTACTTTCAACCTGTACTTCTTGATTTTCAACAGCTTGCCCTACCTCTAATAGAGGCAATTGTTCGGTCACTTCCGTGACTTCATTGTCTACTGATATCGATTGGAACACTTGTTTCCAACCAAGCTTTACAGGCGTATGTCCGGTAGCAATAAATGTTTCTCCAGCACACTGAAGTTCAATCTTGCGCTGTTGGTATTCATAATCACCCAGGAATTGGGCTAAATACTGACGGCGAATCAGATCGTAGATATTAAATTCCTCAAGCGACATATCGTGAATGTTTATGGATTCGTTTAAGGTAGGAATAATCCCATGATGGGCAGTTATTTTACTGGTATCCCACACGGGGGCTCTAAAATTAGTATCACATATAGCAACTAAGGAGTGCATCACATTATCTGCTTTACACAGTGCGCTTAATACTGCATCCGCTTCTTCAAACTGTTCCTCTGGCAAATAGCCGCAATCCGTTCGCGGATAGGTAATTGCTTTGTGTGTTTCATACAATGATTGCGCTATATCCAGTACTTGTTTAGCTGAATAATCGAACACGCTGGATACTTTTTTTTGTAAACTAGACAATGAAAAACATAACGGTGCGCTTTGGTATTTCACACTTTCTGTAAAATTTGATACCTTACCAGGTTCGCCTTCGACTTTCGCTGCGGTCGTTTCTACGACATGTTGATTGACACAGTAACTTTCATTATTTAATAGAACCTTTGGTATTTGCCATGTTGCCCAAAAGGCTGCTGCCTTATCTGAAAATTGTGCTTTTAACACAAAATAATCATGGGGAATAAAATTTTCAATCAAGCTATCGCGATCAACAACTAACTTTAGTGTCGGTGTTTGTACTCGTCCAACCGATAACACGCTATTGACCCCGTACAAATAGCTTACTGCCATTGTCATGTTCATTCCAATTAAATAATCGCTTCGAGATCGCGCTATACCTGCATGATACAGACTCTCAGTCTCGCTGCCTTTTCGGATATTTTGCAAAGCCTTTTGGATAGATTTATCATCTAATGCAGATAACCACAAACGTTCAACTCTGCCTTTGTAATTGCACTTATCCAGAATGGATCGCACTATAGTTTCGCCTTCTCTGTCTGGGTCGCTTGCAATGACGACATGTTGAGCTTTCTTTAATAGCTCTTTGATAATGTTGTATTGTTTTTTCGTTTTAGCTGATACGAGCAGTTCCCACTTTTGGGGGATGATCGGTAATTTACTAATGTGCCAGGGGCTAATATCCGGTTTGTAATATTCTGGTGGAGCTAATTCCAACAAGTGGCCTACGCACCAGGTGACTTGATAACCGTTGCCTTCTAGATAGCCGTCTTTTTTATTTGTTGCGCTTAAATTTCGAGCAATGTCTCGCGCTTGCGCGGGTTTTTCGCAGATGTATAAAATCATTTTAGTCCTTATTGTGATAGATTTAGAGCCATATAACTAAGTGGCTTAATAAGTTATAAACAAAAAATACTTCGATAATAATAAACAGCCCGATTAGTTTTAAACGTAGCTTAGAAAAAATCGCTATAGTTTCTTCAGTCCAGTGTTGTCTTTTCCCTGATATTTTAATAAAAATTGGCCAGTAAAGGACAACCAAACCGTATAAAAGATATCGAAACAGCGCAAAAGCCCAATAGTGGGCTGTAATTGTTTGCAACCCTTTATTTACCACGCTATACTGCAAGAAGAAATGCCCTATACCCATCATGGCTATACAAACGATGAGGGTTATAACAGCAATTTTTAATAGATTTGACATGTTTTTTGATTACCTTTTTTGGGGGGAGCTATATGAGCGCAATTGAATGGCTAAAATTTATTACGCCGTTTACTATCATAGTCGTGGCTATCGCACTTCTCGCTTCTATTCCACTCAAACAAGCATGGCGTAAGCATTACCTTTTACCTACAAGACGACTTGCTTTTAAAAAAACAGAGATTATTGCTTTATCGATAACAGTGATAGGCTGGGTACTCGCATGGATAGCCACCACGATCATGACACCAATTATTCAAGTCAATGTTCAAGCTACCAGTGAATTATTATTAACGATCACATTGACTATACTCGGGCTTATCATTCTGGTTCGTATTTTTCAAAAAAACAACATGCTATCGTTATGGCTGGTGATGTTTAAACGACAATTGCCTTTTATCGCTGAGATTATCACACCAATCATTGCGGTCACTGGCTTACTTATCGCTAGTACGCTGGAAGAAACATCTCGTCGTCATAGAGACGAAGCGGAAAAAGGCGATCCGAACACCACCGATCTACAAAAATCCTCAAGTGAAAGTGGAATGAATTTAAATGGTGAATATTATGGTCAAAGTAAATCAATCTGGTATGGCGATAGTAACAAGAAAAGAGACTAATTATTTAATACTTTTGGTTATAACAGATGTTGCCGTTTTCATTGCCGCATTCCTCATCATTTCGCCACCAGCTTGGCCTGCGCTACTTACTGGAGTTTTCATATTATCGACTGCTCCCATAATTGCATTGCTGATTGTTAATCCTGCCCATGAGGCTAATACTAAAAATAACAAAGGTAACGCAATGTACATTGTGCCTGCAATAAAATGAATAAACCGCGCATCTATTCCACTTCCTCCCTGCAGTAATGCATGCCACGAAGGGATAATATGATCTGCATCACTAGGATACAAAGCACCTATTAATTCGTTATTAATGTAGCTAACAAATTGCCATAAGTAACTCCAAAAAGTAATTGCAAATATAATCGCACTTCCCGTCACGATAAAATGTAACTTATAGCTTGAAAATGGAATCATAATCGCAAGCAACGCATATATGGCTAATAAGAGTAATGCTTGAATTACAGGTAAAGCGTTAATTATTAGATATAACGCCGGATAATAAATAAATTCATGGCTCGCAATGCCTATATAACTCGTAGCCTCCACGTACCACTGCGAGTTATTATCATCGTTAAGTGATTCATAGCCTCGTGGTATATCGCTTGTATCTGACATGCCTGGGTCAAACGAATGGGTAATCAGACTACGTACTCCCTGATCGGCAATTACCTCCTTATTTTCTAGAGGATTAATCGCTTGTAAATACGATGGTGGCAATGCTTGTTCTAAGCGAGCATGTAATCCTATCTCAGGTGTAATCCACCACGATTTACAATCGGGCTGGCCCCAGGGCGAGTGGTCACTCACTTGCCCTTCATACTGATCACGCGTTGGGTCAAAAGTAAATCCTGTAATAGGCTCTCGCGCTGAAAAACTATCATAAAATCCTGGAATACTTAAAAAAGTTTGTGAGCCAAGCCAGCCCAGATCGTCCTTTCCATATTCTGTTTGATCATTTGTAATCATACTTTGCTCTTGGTCTGTCAAATTACCAGACATATATTTGCTGTAAGCAGGTATGTAACAATCATTGTAATAACTGATAGTTTCTTGTTTTAAAGGCGCACTGTTGATACGGCTCAGATCTAGCTGGTCTTGCAAATCTTGATAATCAATTGGTGAACACGTTAATCCTTCGCTTGCTGCATGAGTAAAACCATTGCTTACTGCCATTACCAAGTACCACAAAACAGGTACTTGTACACCTGTCGGCACTTGGAATTGGTTATCGTATGTCGTTCCGGTATGACCAGGTGTAGCAATTTGTGGGTTTTGAACGCATGACGGCTCAAAATGCAGTACTGTAGGACTCAATGTCACCGTTGGCACACAACAAAATTCGATAATCAGTAACGCGCCTACTGTTTGAATCATCAAACGACGCAATGCGATTACCGCTGCACTCTTGGGTTCTTGCGACTCAAACGGTTCGAGAAAGCATTTCATTATTATGCCGATAAATGGCAGAAACACTAAACCCGTACCGACCATTAATGCCCATAGATTTTGGTACTGTGCCCAGCCGATTAATGTCGTATACAATGCTAGATAACCTGTTACGCTCACTTTTTTATTACCTCTAACTTGCAGATGCTGATTGAACGGCACCATTTTCTATCATCGCACCACTTGCTGCAGGTACGCTCACGGCAGTATTTTGTGACTGCTGCGCTTGTCCTGCTTCTACTACCGTAGTTAATGTATTGGACATCAATACTTGCTGAGCTTTCACAAACATTAAGATATTTTGAATATCGCTTTGCAATAATTGTATAGAATGTTCAATATTTTTTTGGGCTGCTTTATTACTGTAAATGGCAGGTATTTGGCTGCCCGATTGCAAAATGCTCATCGCAAGCCTTGCTTTATTAATCACTTGCATCGCTGCAATATTTTGTGCGAGTTTGCTCGTGATGATGCTCTGAATTACTGGCGATTGTTGTTGCTGAATAGCTCGGATAACATCGGGCGATATAGCCATGCCAGAGGATGACAAATCTTGAAATGCTTGCATATCACTGAGCGGTGTCTGTCCAGTAACGAGAGCTTGTAATTGTGGTAGTATTAATTGAGTCTGTGCTTGTATATCTGAATACAGTCCTGTCGCGGGTTGTGAGCTTTTTTCACCACCGTTGTACGTGGTAATGGTTTCATCCCCGACAATATTCGTGATCCAATCGGCTGCGTCTTTAGCTGTTGGAAAAACCGTTGATAATTCAGACGGTGAATCGCTGCTGCGTAAACTACTGTGTAAGCTGCTGCTATCATTCGCAATCACATTGTAACCTGACATTGCCGTATCGTGTACAACATGAATCGGTGGTTGGTTTTGACCGCCTGCGTACTGTGTCTGCGTGCTGCTGGTATCAGGATTTACCCATGGCACCCCACTTTTACCTGCATCATTCGCCACATCTTGACGAGCTTGGTTGATATCCCCATTATTGGATAGCTCAGCCGAACCGATATCCTGTTTCCAACGATTACCAAGTGATAATTGTCCCCAGTGCGAATAAGGGTCGTCACCTGCACCAATTTCCGACTGCATCACTTCGCACGATTTTGTCGATAGAGCGACATCTTCTTTCGCCCCTGCCATTGCACTTGTGATCAGGTTGTATAAGTTCGGATCGACACGAGAAAGTTCATACAATGGAAACTCTGTGACAGCGCCTGTCGCATTACTTAACACTTGTTGTTCGACATTCATGGCGCTGTCTTTGATATCGTTGAGCGAGTTTTGGATCGATGCCACGGGATTAAATGCGCCGCAATCAAATCCCAAACCGACGTCACCATCAGCATCTAGAGGAAGATAACTGGTATCGTAAAATGCTGGTAATGGTATATCATTACCGCCATTCATTTCATAGTATAAGCCGCTCTGTACTGCGGGAATAAGTCCATCTGCCGCATACATTGAATGGCTTAATACACTGAGTCCTATTACTAACGGTGTTACTAATATTTTTGATGTGGTTTTCATATGAGACCTTCTTTTAGAAATTGATAAAATAAAATTAAACTTAACCCACTGAGCTTATATAAGCTGCGCCTGGGTCTTGAATGCATCCGTGATAATGCCGCCACAATGCCCAAATGTAGCGATCATGCCCTTGTATAGACGCGTCTGTTTCCCACGGGTGGATACTTGTAATATCACTGCCTCCGAATACAATGCACTGCGTCTCTACTTTTGGGTAAATCATCTGGTATTGTGCATTAACACTATTTTCAGTGACTGGATAACTTACACAATCTTCACCACAAGTATTCGATAACGGTGTATACACATGCGGTTGCCCCATTGCGGTTATGATTGTAGAAGCTCGTAACGCAGCGACAGCCGCTGCCTTAGCATCATCTGGTTGATTGACGTAACCATTGCGGGGGTAGACTGAACCCCAATCGTGCAACACTATCGTCCCAACGTCATGTAATCCAGGAACAATAGCCCCTGGATAAAATCGCTCTAGTTCAGGAAACCGCCACAAGTAAGCATCCAATAGCGACGAGTAATACGGCACGTAAGGCGTAGCGGTACTACCTAACAATGTACTGCTGCTACCACTGCTTAATACCGACAGTGCAGGATTTCCTATGATGTCGACTTCGTGAAATTTATCGTTGATGTCTTGCGGCGAGTTATCTGTTTCTTGCCCTGAACCGAGATTAAACGATGTCAAATGTTGTAACTGCGCTTGCCCTGCTTGGTAAAACAAGGGGTCTGCGACATTCTGTGCAAACCACCACGGGTTGTTATCATGCTGCGTATAAACTGTCACAACAGCGTCCGGTAAATAGTGATCTACCTTCAGCGTATGCTCGGTTTCACAGCCTAACGGTGTACAACGCATCCACAAGCACGAGCCCACGACTTTGTATTGCAAGCATTGACTCAAACCTTGCAATGTATTGCTCACAACACTGACTGAGTCTATGGTATCGTTAGCACCATCGGCAAGTAGAGAATGGCTTGTGAAAATACAACCCGTGCTTAATACGGTGCTAAGCAGTAATTTTTTTAGTATATGCATATTATTTTTTTCTGAAAATAATCACAAAGTGATTGATAACATTTGGCACGTAGGTACTGGGATAACCAAAGGCTTTTAAGGCTTGGCTATCCCGAATCACATTAATCACGCCTTGTAGTGTCAAATTTGTTCCTTGTAATGCATTAAGAACGTCTGCATGGCGGCAATAGAAACGATCTTTGTAACGCTGATCTGCAATAATCAAAGCAATATGTTTGGTTGATTTTAATTTTTTGACAGCATTCTCAATTGAATCGATAATACTGGCAATATGTCGCTGATAATTTTCAGCACTTGAGTTAAAATCAAACAATGGTACTTCCGTCAATATAAAATCTACCAATTCAGAATCCACCAGATTTAGTACATTGGAATTCCGTTCACGGTTAAATAGCTGATATGGCTTACCCCAGAGCTGGATATCGATATATTTAACAGCATCAAACGCTTGTTGTTCAGTATCGGCGATACCGATAAATTCACGTCCCGCGTAAAGGCTGGCGGCTAGTGTATCACCGTGCTGTACGTTCGGATCGTACACCAGTTCATTTTCTTGCGTAAAAAGCTCAATAAGGCTTACACGCGATGTATCCAAAGGTCTGTTATCCATTTTTCTATTCCTATGTTGAATTGCTATAAATGTTGAATCACACGTCAATTTTGCGCTTCTTGACCAGTGCAAGAGTTTTTGGGTGATCCAAACACTCTTACTGAGTTTTATCCAAGCCTTACCATTTAAATTATTTAATCGCATAGTTAATTTTCCATCTGTTTTGCAATCAGTCGTGCCGCTTCCAATTCTGAAATACCATGTGTATCCATGAGTTTTCGACGTTCGGCTTTTTCGTGTTTTTCAGTCATCGCTAACGCCAAACTTAATCGTGGCGGCACATTTCTAAAAAGTGCTTTGACACGATTTGATAAAATGACACCTTCAACGTATTTTCTTGACGCTTTGCGCACTGAACGAAATAGCTCTTGCTCTTCTTCGCTGAGTTTTCTAAATTCTTCCACAGCTTTCATCTCAACCTCGCTCATACCTAGGCAGATCCAAAATTCCATCATCGAGAGAATCTTTCGCGCTTCTTTTGGAAAGTCACTCACGTTTTGAGTCGCAAACCATAACCACAACCCGAATTTTCTCGACATCTTGGCGCATTTGGTTAGATACACCACGGTCAGTAAATTTTTAGTAATCGTATGTATTTCGTCACCAAAAAATAATGTAAATCGTTCTTCAAACTGACGTTCTTCCGCTTTTGCCATCGTGCGGCTCATGAGTCCCATAAATGCCAACGCATTGTGAGCCTCGTAACCTTCATCCTTAAAAAGTCCTTGTTCAAACAGTGTCACATCGGCATCCGGCCACGCACCGCCTCGACGATTAAACACTTTTGCAGCAATCGTATCTTTGGTAAAGAAAGCCATACTGTCAGCCATTTCCCGTAGCCTAACTTGTTTGGTAGGCTCTTTCTCCTGCACTTCAAGCTCGACTGCCATTTCACGGAGGCTATTGACCATATCTTCCGGCAGCATTTGATCGAAGCCTTGAGCTTTCGCAGAACGTGCGGCTCTCACCAGTGCATCTAGTACCAACATGCGATCTTGGCGAGTCATCTTTTCCTGTTCTTTCTGCTCACCGCCGGTAATCATAAGCTGTGCAGCCAATGCCATCTCGCCCATATAATCACGATGTGAACCGCTACTATCGTCTTCCATGCCTTCAATAACCGATGTATTTTTAACTGAGAGCAAATCTTTTTCTAATTGATCATCTAAATTAGCTAACGTCACATCTGATATTTTTTTATCAAGCGCATCGATTTGTCGTAACATTTTCTCACTTTCCACGAACGGGTTTAGAATTGGCGGATTATCGAGAGTTACAGCGACATGGTGTACTGAGAGCCCTTCTGCTTTGAAAAAATCTTTCAACAAATGGAACGAATTACCTGCATCAACCATGACTAAATAAGGTCTATACGTACCCATTGTTTTGATCAGAAAATCCGTACTGGTCGCTGACTTACCTGACCCTGTTGAACCCAACATCAATAAATGACTGTTCTGATCTTTATCTCTTGAATTGAACGGATCGAGCGTAAAACTCTCACCACCTCTATTTAGAAATTGTAACAGCGGATGTCCAGTACCGCGTTCACGTCCATACAAAGGCAAAAGGTTGGCAAGCTGTTTGCCAAACACATAGTTACTGCGATACAAGTTTTTCTTGTCGAATTTATAACTGTAACAAAAGGGTAAATTGTTTAAGTAACTATGAATAGGCACTAAATCATGGTCGCCTTTCAATACAACTAGTCCATTGTTAATAAGCAAGGATTCTAAGTCGGTCTCTTTCTCAGCTAAGTCTTCAAGATTATTGCCTCGAAGATAAACGCCCATCGTGGTCGGAAATAAGAAATTGCTTTTTTCGACCGCAGTTTTTGCAATTTGGCAATCTTCAAAGGTGACCATAGCGGCTGTTGAGTTACTTTTGCGTGCAGCTTCTTCAATCCTGTCTAAATGATTCTTAACGATTTCTTGAGACTGAATAATAACGGTCATCACAAACGTTGCGCCTTCAGGAAAGTTATCAAACAATCCGTATCTAAAATTCCCGAATGCCCTATCTCGCGTTAGATGACCTATGTCAGGCACCTTGCTCAAGTGCTGGATCGCAACATAGCGATGCGGCAAGCCGTCAAAAAACCACACACCGTCTTTCTCGCTTGACTCTGGTACTGAATAAAATAGTTGTTCAGCAAAATCATAGCCTACGGGTTTTTCTTCCAGCTTGCCCAAATAAGTTATCAGCTCCAATAATTTATCAGTACTACCGTGAGTAGCGTTCGGTCGTGGATTAAACCAGCGTATAAGCCATGTTTGAAACGCTTTGCCGTCCAGGCGTTTAGCTTCAATGCCGCTACCTTTAAGTTTAGCAACAAAGCTCGTTGCGACCTGATCTAAATCTTGTAATGCAGTACGTCCACGACGCAGCGACATTTTTTTCGCGTACTCGCGATAAAATACTACGCGTACTTTACGCGCTCCACCTTGGAATTCACTGTCAGTTACTTTATCGTCGTAAAATATTCCGCCAGGTCGCGACAACCATTCGCTGTAGTTTTTCATCAAACTAAGATAAGTAGCTTTGAATGGGCTGTCTTGTGCAGTGGGCTGTATGTAGTCTTCAATCGAGTGATAGAGATACAACATGCTCGCCTCATCTTGCAAATAAAACTGTACAATCCAAGGGGATTCATCATCTCGGTACTGTGGAAAAGTATCCTGGAATACCCCTTGGAACCCATCTCGCAATTGAGCTAAATAATCATCGGATTTTGCCTCACTCGGCACAAGCGTCAAATCGAATGCAGCACCGACGGTCGTGTCCTGCAATAGAACGCTCTTGCTCTCGTCGTCAAATTCGACCCACGGTAAATGGGCTAAAATAGAGGGTGGTAACTCATAGTTCAATTTAGCCTGATCGGCGGTTAATGCGTGCTGTTGGTTTGTATTTTTCATGGGGAATCCTGTATAATTACTGTAGATTTCAAAAAAGGAAAATTATGAATATATCTGCGCTTAAAAATTGGCTTATTAAAGTATTAACGTCGCCCTATTGCCCTGCCGATTTAACCTTTAGTACGCCAGATGGAATTAGTGCTCACTGCGAAGACGGCGTGATAAAGATAAAATATCTTCAATCCGGTCAAGCGTTTTCTTTGGTAACCACTTCTCTCGAGTATGTTGAAGATAAGACCGAATATAGTATTGCTAAACATTTCACGTCCGAGCATGCTTTCAAACTGGATACATTGATGCAAACAATCTCGGATTTATTAGCCATATCGGGTGAACACACCTTATTTACTACCATACCTGACTTTATCGAAGAACATTAACGGCTAATCTCGCCTGGCATTGCATAATAGACTTGCGTATATAGGGGAAACACGGTCGAATAACCAGGTATCGGTGTTATGTTATAACCCGTTCCTGCCTGATGCGGAAAAACATACATCACAATCGTGGGGTTTGGTAATTGCGGAAATTGACTATTAATTTCGTTTTCTGTCGTTCGCGTGTAATCTGAGTAGTGGGGCGAAAACTCTTGTAATTTTATTACTTGCGCTCGTGCAGTGTTTAATGAACCACTGTCTGCACCACTATTCTCGTCATCAGTATTACCCAACGCATTGGTATAGGCTTGTTGCATGGGGACGCCGTCATTTGGCATTTGGCTCGTAAGTAACTGCGAACAACCCACTATGCTTAAACTACTTACTGCACTAATCAATATCGCGGTTAATATTTTGTAGAGAATCTTCATAGTTCACTTTCCTCGCTTTAGTATCGTAATCAACTGATATCGTTTTAGTGATATTGACCACCACTTTCATAGTCAGCCCTGTTTGACTATTTACGTTTGGCACATAAACATAGTCAAACGAATTTTTAACACGTTGATTCCACCACGTCTGTGCCGCTTGGCTTGCCGCTGACATGCTCTGTCCCATTGCGGCTTTGTTGGCACTTCCAATAAGTGTACTCATGCTCGTACCTTGGTCAGTCGTGGTATTGTTATACTGTGCGCTCGATAAAGCATTTGCGTAACCTTCTGCGCCTGCTAATCCCATCTGCGCACCCAAAAACACCGCCGCGTTAGAATGGAAAGTACCTGTAATACACGGGTTGCCTGTTTGCGTTGAAATATAACCCAAGGTATCCGTATCATTCGACGCTTCTGTAGTGCTGATAGTCCCATCACTAAACACGAAGGTGATACTATGAATATCACCTCGTGCGCAACTGCCCAACATGTCACCGGAGGCAATACCACTCATCACGGCACCCTTAACGCCTGGTAACGGATACCCGTTAGCCGTTAAGTTGCTTTGAGATAAAACTAACTTAAAGTGATAAGGCGATGGCAATTGCCCATCAATCGGTACCCTACCAATTAATGGTGTCATAAGCGTTGCACCTGTTAATGTCGCATTCGTAGGAATGGTATATTTGGGTTCAATACTTGTTGTTTTGTTGTCTGGTGAATCTTGACTACTGTTGGTAGAATTATCCGTACTACCTACGTCATCATTCCCGCCATGTAGCAAGGACTCGATATGATCGCCAATGTTTGTTAAATTGTTACTCTTTTTAGCTGATTGAAATGATGCCGATGGGGTACTATGTGATGCATCCGGTACCCATACCATCCCTTCTGAATTAATGCTGCTCGATTGTCCCACTATCGGATAGATAGAGGCTGGCTTACTGTACTTTTGACTCAAGCTGTCTTCCAATGTTTGTTGCTTTTGGGTATTTTGCGACTGTAGTTTTTTTAGTGCATCGTCCACTTGACTCGCAACAGACTTTTTCAAATCGCTTATAGCTTCTTTATTTTGGGTTTGCAAATCTTCAACTGTTTGTTGTAATTGTTTATTTTTATTTTCAACCACCAATAAATTGGCGGTCATTGTTTTCAATGCTTCGACTTTATTATCCGCTGAAGCATTATCGCTGATATAATGAGCGTTTGTCGTTGGCGGAGTTTTATTGCCCGATATGGATATCACAACAATCATCACGATAATCACAAGAACAATTAAACCAACGAACAATTTGGTGGTATTATTTAAATTCTTAAACATAACTTTACCCTCAATGTAAACATGCTGTTATTGCTTCAGCGAATGGCTGGCTAGATATCACAAATAATGTCGACGTATCGCGGTTAATCGGCGTACCGTGCGAAGCTAGTGTGGTTTGTGGGTAAAAGCTGGCAGTCTTCCAGTCGCCACATAATAAACGCGGATCGAGTCGTAACGGTTGATGCAATACATTTTTAATTAACAGTGCGGTAACATATAAATCCTTACCGTGCCAGCTTGCCAACGGCATCGCCGATGCACTCCCATCGAAAAACAAAGGTACGATGTGGGTCGTCTGCATCGGAAAACGTGTTACCGACATTGACGGTACTAACAATCGCTCAGGTGCATACAGTTGTTGGATAGCATAGCGCGTAAGCGTTACGTAGTTCACACTCGAATCACTCGCAATGCCTGGCATTTGAGTATTCACTGTTGTATTCACCGATACCGAAGCCGTAACAGTGCTGGCCGGCAGCACGATATCTAAAGGGCTATCGCTTGCCTCAGCTTTAGCACTGACATCCAGTAACACAATCTCACCACTTGCCAGCTTTGCTTCAACACGTTGCGCTGTAAACGGTTGCTTGGCAAGCAAATACAGCGTGTGGTTGTCATTATCAACACGAAACGTTGAGTTTGGTAATGCATTGACATCATAACCAAACTGAACAGCGTCAGGAAAAGACACAAACCGTTCTTTGCCAATCGGTAATATCACAGCAATAGGCGCACGTTGCCAGATCACCTGTTCATCTTGCAACGTATCTGCATAGGCATGCTGCTTAACCATGAGGGTTGCGGCAAGTAACACCGCGATCACCATGACAACAAAACTTGATAATTTTTTAAAAAAATTCATCATAAACCTCATAATGTTAATTAAACAATGGTGACTGTTCTAACAGGATTTTCTGCAAATCCGGCTATCGCTAATCCCCACGGATTTTGCGTGGCGTTCACATCGTATTGAACAATTTTTAGGGTGTACTCCATCTCGACATCTTTTACGACTTTGGCGTTACTTGATAACATCTCTGTAAGACGCATCTTGAGATGCACTATCCATGTACCGTGCCCTTCCTCTATAACATCCTCGGGCGCATACTCACTGCCCTCGTTGCCTTCCATCAATCGGATACGCTCTTGCAATTCACCGTCATTAAGCAAATTATTGTAGTTTTGAATCAAACTGACCTTAAAGTCTGGCGTTAGAAATGGCGAAAAGCGGTCAATCTGCGTTTGATAATCTTGCATCCCATCTTTTTGCCAATAATTTAAGCTTTGCCATACATAGTAGGCAAAACTGTACACTGTGGTTTTTGGTACTTCACCTTGTGCGACTATCAAACCATTGACGGGAATTTGCGGCGGTATCTGAATACGGATGGTAGATTGTGAATGCATCCAACCCAATAAAGTTACGGCATTGATAAAAATAGCAAGTGCTATCGCATACCACAGCGAACGGATGTGTGATTTCGATTGTTCCAATGCGTTTAAAAATTTCATAGATCAACTCTCCTAACCTGCCATTTTCCGCTACGACGGATAAAAGGCGCGTGTTTAATGCCGTGTTTATCTAGCCATAAAATGAATTGCTGTTTAACATAACCTTTTGGCTTGTTATCTTTTAGCTTTTGCATGATGCTCGCAAAAGCAAAACCCACAGGAATAGCTAATGGAAAGCTGACACCAACCCCTACTAAGAACATGCCGATAAATAATTTTGCGAGTGTTCCCATAATCAAAACGGTTATTGCTAGGCTAATCAACCCTATGAAGATCATCTCTTGGCGAGTATTACCGCGAAATACAATTACATCAAAATTGAGCCGAGAGGCTAAAATATCGTCTAACTCATTCATAGTCTGCCTCGTTTACGATTGGACTTGATAATTTGCGGCTGTCCAGCCGATTGCAATCAAAATAATACCAACGGTAATGGCGATACCAGATGTGATAAGCGTAGTTAAGAAGCTGCCGGTATCTTTATTCGTAGAGTCTTCACGCAAACGGTGCATAATCACTCCTATACCAACGAGCAGCATAATTACACCGCCGCCCACCAGCGCATATTTCATGCCGGATTCCATATGGCTGCCAGTAGCTTGCACTATATCGCCACCTTGAATGTCAATTTTAGGAAACGGGTCGTCATCGGCGAAAGCAGAACCGCTCATTAATAATAAGCCGTAGCCTATGACTATATAATATTTTTCTTTCAAGATAGTTAATAATTTTTTTATAAATTGCATAGTGAAAACCTCACATAATTTGATTTGATTAAATAAATGTTAAAAATAAAGGTGGGATTTAAGCGACCACGAAGGTAAAAAACAGCATCAATACGACACTAAGTGTCAGCAGATATAAAATAAAACGGAAGCGATCTTGTATTTGACCGTCATCTAAAAGCTTAATTAAGCCTACGACGATAAACACACCGACGACTGTAATCAGTAACCCTGCACTCAAACGCAATAGTAAATTCAAACTGGAGGCATGGATACCACTCCCCATAAGGAACGCTTGTTGTTGTGCGTCGTTCATGGTCTATCGTCCTCATCCGGCATTGCGCTATCTTTTGGCAATACCGTATCAGGCACGAGTAGATAATCTCCTATGAGCGGCTCGACCGTGCGCGGTTGAATTGATACGCGATTAATCGCTTGCGCAATACCTTCTTGGATATGGGCAATATCATGACGCAGCGCATCAAATTGGAATTTAACTCTTACATTCTCATCTTCTTGCGATTGTGCCAAATTAACGAGAGGATTGACTTGGTTAAGCAATTGATTAACGCGCTCTAACGTTGCATTCATCTCAGAGTTATCGGCGAGTATCGTTTGATTTGTGATAAGCAATGCAATACAACAGCCTATTAGTTTCATAGTTTTCATGTTCATATTCCTATTTTTAGTTACAAATATTTTTTGAATCGTTTTGTGGTTATTTGAATTGTCCAGCCGAAAATCAACGCAGACCCGATCATAATTAATTCGGTATCTATCGCTGACATTGGTACGATAAGTGCTATAAAGCTGCCTAACATTAGGCTTAATAGTATCAATGCTTTAGCGTGATGATAAATCAATGCACTTTCACGTCCTGCTCGCATACGCCTAATGTACCGCTGAGCCAATCCATCAATGAATCCCACGATTCCTAGGGCTAAAAACAATGGACTCCACGCTAGCAGCAGATAGCCTCGCATAACTAAAAGCTGTGCGCCGAATAACGCTGCATTTAGCAATGGCTGAGACGTGCTATCCGGCAGCTGCTGCAGTTTGCTATTCAACGTTGCTATAGCACGAGGGCTAGCGTAAGCTAAAAAATAATGGTAATCGGCTTGGGCTATTGCTTGTAACTGCACAAATCCTGCTGTTTCGCCTTTTATTGCTACAATAGCTACAGCCGCTAGGATGCATCCTACACATCCCATCACTAGCCATAAAATCAAGCGAGTAATTGTCCAAAAAATCAGATCTAACACTGTCGGTGGTTTTTTTACTGTGTTCATAAATTGGTTTTCTTAATTAATCATTCAACGCATCGACTATTGCTTCCACATTTTCAGGCATATCTTTCATATCGTTTTTCGGAAATGGAAACCTTACTTTATAAAGCTGTCCGCCATCTAACAAACAAAATGCTTGTCCTTTCGGTAGTTCTATCAGATCGTTGGACGAAATCAGTGGTACTTCACTTGTCGTTACCCGATCTTCCGTATGACTCGAAAAATGCGCACCATCGGTGAGTGTCGCAGCATCATTCGCTGAAGATGCTTGCAGACTGTCCCGTACTTGGACTCGTTGCGGTAATTTATCAGTCAATAATCGTGCCGTACTTTCTTCTAGCACGCGCAAACAAATCAAGGTATTAAAGTTCCCAAAAACCTGATTTGCTTTCGCTTGGCTACCAAGCCGTGCTAACACGTCCGAACCCGTTTGTGTCGCCACGGTCAGCTGCAATCCTGCACCACCGCCTTTGTTGGCTAATGGGATAAATTCCTCACCCGCAAGTTCATTGAATTCATCACTGTATACGTTGACTTTGTTAAAAGTTTTTTTATGATTAGGCTCGGCAATACCCTCTTGCACACCAAATTTGTAAATTTGACCAACGGTCGAACACAAGTCGGCAAACATCGAATTACCGACGGCCGAGCTTACCGTACTGTCGGATAAAGCATCTAAACCGATATACACTATTTTCTTCCCACGTATCACTTGTAGCCAATCGAATATCGGTCGCTTATCAGCCAAATCGTTATAGTTCGGCGATATCAGCTCAGCTATGCGTCCTGTAGTTAACTTTGAAAACAGGGGCGACAGAGATGCTGTTATTTTTTGAAAATACGTTTGGTCATAGTTAAAAATCGCCTTTAATCCGTCATAAATCGGGTTGTCTAATTTCAGCTGATCGACATAATTCACAAGTGAAATGCTAAATCGGCTGCGTGTTTTTAAGTGAAATGGTAGTTTTTTCTCATCAATGGTTTTACTCTGCTGTTCGACAATTTGTCGCCAGTTTTTATCAACACCTAGCAACCATTGCTCGCAATATTCGATCAAGAGCGGATCGATATTGAGAATATACTTATCCAACTCTTTATAATTCGGCTTGCGTCCCAAAGCGACAAGTGCATTCGCAATAATATTCACAAACCGCCATGCAAATTCCTTAAATGCAGCGGATTCACCGCTGCTCGGCAATTGGTTCGCAACGCGATTAGCCACTTCGGTGATTCTGGCAAAATTACCAATGGGATTATACCGTGCCGAATGACTCGGATAACCTAAATGGAAGACGGTCACGTCATGCTCACGCCCTACTTGTTTGGCTTCAAAGCAAACCCGTTTCAATAAGTCAGCATCTCCCTTGGGATCAAATACAATCACAGCTGAGTCATTGCGTCGGATGTCACTGGCTATCATAAGTTCCAACAGTCGAGTTTTACCGACGCGGGTTGTGCCTAATATCATTGTGTGTCCTACCCGCTCGGATAAGTTCATGTAAATATCTTTCTCATGAGGTTCTACACCGTGTATCGCTGGATTTCCACCAACTTCTGGCAATGGTCGCATGGGATTCCATCGAGAAGGACTTGAGAGCTGTTTAACTATCGGCTGATATGAATGCTCATGTTGTAACTCAAATTGCCTTGCCCATTGATAGAGCTTGCCTGGTTTTAAATACTGTTCACCTCCATTGTGTTTTAAGTCTCGTAACCGTTGCGTGTGTTTAGCTCCCCACTTGAACCCTTTACCGAGAAATAATTTTTTACCACTAATTGGCAGTTCAGCTGAGCTTAAAGCGTAAAATGGCAACCGTTTTAAATTTCTTTGATAACGAAAAATCTTGTAGCCTTGAAGTAACCGCCAGATCCCGATAACCAGTAATCCCAATGCAATATCATGACTTACGGAAGGCGTTAACAAGAAAGTGTCTGGTGAAAAATATAGCCAGCCGCTTACTATTAGGCATACGATACTTGACCACCACTCTACGGGTTTTCGAAGCAAATTTTCTAAGGGATAGCTCATAGTTATTGTTCAATTACATTGTTTGATATCAAAACAGGATAATGCTTTAAGTGCAGCCATTGTGCTAACCCATCTCCAGGGATAGCCATCATTGGCAGCTGAGGAAATTTCTGTTGCAATGCGTTCATCGTATTCGCTGATTCCACATTCACTACAAATCCCTGAGCATGTATTGCTATCAACCGCTTTTGATATTGCGTAAGCCATGCTTTTGATTCTTTATCATCACCGACGATAAATAACGGGTGCATAAGTGTGGCGTGACTAGCTTGTGATTTTACGATGCCAGGATTTAGTAATGTAGAATGCACTGGATACGCTTCAATAAATGGCTCAATTGCTTGTGATGTGACATCGGTTATTTTGGCAGCAATATCTGCTTTCGATAATCTCGAAAGCATCATTATGTCTCGGGTGACTTCCGCTTGTGTATTGGCTATTGGTGTGTTATCAGCAGGATGTACTTCTTTATCTTGTAAAATATGAGGCGTTACCTGATTCAATGTGGTATTCATTTCATTGCTGTCCGCAACAGCTGAAAATGAGGTAAGAACAGTCGTTCCCATTAGCACATATCGCCACATTTCTATTCTCTTACTCAAGCAACGCATAAAACTTGCTGATTTCTTATAAAGCTTGTTCATAGGGTGAAGTGGCTAACCATTGACTATCAGGGTAATACGCAACCATGACGGTACCGTTATTGATTTTGTTGATGATGTCATCAGCTACAACTTTACTTAATCCAAAACAACCCCACGTATTACCGATTCGTCCATGCATAAGCGCGTACTGATCTGATATATGCCACGCTGAATGCATCACAACACCGCGCTTATAAGCGTTGCTGTTAAAATCTCGGTCTAAACCATACAAGCGCATCGCGTATCCCACCGTGCCATAGTATGCCGATCCGGTTAGATACACGCCGATGCTGCTCGCATGGGAGTTTTCTTCATTTGAAAAGTAATGTGCAATATTCCAACCTGTCGTTGATCCCTGAGCTACATAGGTAAAATATTCGGTAGTCCCCTTTTCCATATCCAGCACCCATAGACGTTTTTTAGCGGAGGCTTCCGTAAAATCCACAAGGGTTAACAGTGGCTTGTGTATTTGACCTTTAGCTTGCAAGTGTTCATACGCTCTGATACCTGCCTGTAATGCCGCTATTTTCAATGATGGATTATCGTGCTGAATTTTTTCTAGTACAATTTTCTCTACAATCTGCTTTTTGGCAAAAGGTGTATCAGCCGCATAAGCAGATGCAGTTAGACTCAATAATAGCCCTGCGCTTACAGCGATGGTATTTTTTAATAATATGGTCATAATAATTGTTCTTTACAAAACGGATGACAATGTAACTGGCTGGAAATGGTCATTATGTACTATTCCAATAAAAGGTAAGCTCGCTTTCTGACCTGTCGTGACGTTTTTAAAGCGAGCATTACCAAAATTTAACGTCACCAGTTTATTTACAATTTCGTGCGGAATATTCATATTTTCTGCCCAGCTTTGTATTGCTTGTTGCGAAACATTGTCGCCAACAAAATAAATATCTAAGATTACACCAGGCGTTGCTTCTACTGTTTTAATCAAATGCTCATAAGCAAATCGCCCTAACGGTGTATCAACACCTACGAATAACCAGACGCGATCACCCGCTTGTAATGTTGAATCCGGTCTAATATCAGAGGATGCGATAGGTTTTTCGTCAGGGTACAATGCTTTGTACGCTTCTGGATATAATTTATTAAATGCCAGTTCGCGTGTAACACGCACATGCATGTTACGGGCTTGGATTTTGGCGTACTCTAACATTTCACTCGGCTTTTCTGCGTTAAGAGCTAGGACTTCAGCCGGATCGAGGTCTTTATACCAATGTTGGCTTGGCGTATTTTGCATGAGCCACAGATAGCGTTGGTAATCTTCAACACTCAAGCCCCAGGCTTTTGCGTTTGCTTCTACTTGCGCCTGGCCTACGTCATTTACTATAGCATTTTGGATTTGCTGCACATCGGTTATAGGCGGTGTGTCAGCCATGAGCGACATAGAGACCAGAGCCGACCACACACCAAGTGATAATAAGCTCAGTTTAGTTACTGTTTTCTTCGGTTTCTGTTTTTGTTCCATTATTAACTCCAGGACAAGTTTGCCCATCCACAGTTTGGTATTGTCGGTTATTTTCATCTTCATTTAAGTTAGTAATTAATACAGAAGCATTCGCACACTTGTCTGCGTCTAACGTTGCGTCTTTTATAGGTTCAAATCCAAATTGTCGCATCATACCTGAACAGCCCGTTAGACTTATTATTAGCAATACTATACTGGCTACGCTTGCCATCTTGTTAAGATTTTTAGTTCGTTTCATGGTTTAACCTACTAGTTAGCTTGCAGCTTCGCATATAACATCTGGTCATTTTCTTTTTTAGTGAAGACAGCACTTTGGTTAGTAAAATCCATGCTGTGCAATACCCATCCTCGACACACGCGGCATACTTGATTCTGGCTCAAAACAGTCTGGTTGCCATCGACATCGATGATCACGCGCATCCCATCGCTAAAACCTTGCACTGCTACCAATCTAAAATAATGTTCAACCGTTTTAGCTTCAACCCACGATTTTTTAGCAGTTTGCTTAATCACAGTTTGTACGGAAGTCTGCAATCCGTTAACTGCCGTTAATAATTGCGTGTTGGGTGTCTGTAAGGTTTGTTGCAATTGTTTGACATCTTGTTGTGATGCCAGAGATGCCATGTTAGTCTGTAGCGTCTCTAATTGATGCTTGACACTTTGATATTGTTCACTTGAAACATCTGTTAGTTGACTCAATTGAGATGCTAATTGTTCATGCTTGTCAGTAAGTGTTTGCATTTCGGCAGTTTGTTTGCTCACAGGTGCAACAGGCTGTGTTTCAAAGTTTACTGGATAATCAGATTTAACTGCTTTTTCCTCATAATGCAGCCGGTGATGCACAAGTGTCACTATTAGCAATACAAACACTATCACACTAGCTAAAACTACGGATGCGATTTTTTGACGTTTGTTCAGTTTATGAGAATAAGTTTTCAAAAGCTGATAGACTGATTGAGAAATATTTTTTATATAAAGCTTAATTAGGTTAAGCTTTTCTCGGGGCAGATATTGTTTAAATTGTAAAAATAATTTCATGATATTATTCCTTGCTTGTTAAACCGAGGCAGATTGATTTCACGCGATACAATGGGGTAAAAATACTGTAAGTCATCTAGCTGATCGATCAATTCATTGACGGGCATGACTGATAAAAATGGGGGCAGATCGGCATGTTCCTCGAATTGCCGAACCGTAGCTTGCAGATCGGATGCGGATTGCCGAGTTCGCTTGGCTGTAAAAACAAGGCGATATAATTCTTTTAGCATATAAATAAATGCATCATAGTCCATGTACGATACCAGATCGTCTATATTTTTTAAGTGTGGGTTTTCGGTGGTTGTGTCATTCATTGTTTAGGTCTCATACGTTATCGCTTTTTACAGCGGGTGATTGTTGGTAAAGTGGCTGGTAATTCGGCTTTAAGACAAAACTTACCAATCGGTTAACTGGGTCGAGCAGCACATAAAATGATTCGCCGGCCAGCGTTGTTAACGCTTGCTCAAGTGTCATCGGCTCGAACGTGCTATCAACTTCAGGCAATGCTTGAGCCAGCATCGTTTGTGTGGCTTTGCTCATATGCGAGCTTTCCGCTAAACGATAACCGCTGAATTGCAACACATATTCCACAGCTTGCTTTAGCGTTAATATGTCCTGCGGAAATTTGATTTGCAGCTGTTGCTGCAGCAACCGTGTTTGGCTCTGTTGCGGTTTTACGTCCACTGCAAGATAGCGACTGACGTTTACCTGATCGGCAAAGCTTGTGGTGATTTTAAAAATGATAACAAATAGCAATGCAGCTAAAAGCCTGCATTTAAGCATTGATATGTTCATTGGTGATCTCTGGATTGTTTTAGTTAAGGGAGTTTAAAATGTAGATTTTTTTACAGGAATAAAAAAAGCCCCGAGGTTTTTTCTCAGGGCTTTTTTGTACTTCGCCGAATTTATAGGAAAATTTTACCACATTCCAAAAAAATGTCAACTTATTTTTAAAAATGATTTTTTACGTCGTTCTCCATAGTGACCGTTAGCCATGTGATAGTGACCGCTAGACCCGTGATAGTGACTGCAGAAATTTTTTTAGTTTTTTTTACGTTTTCTGGACTAGTGACCGTTAGACCCGTGATAGTGACCGTTAACCCCGTCATAGTGACCGCTAGCCCTGTGATAGTGACCGTTCACTATAATTTATTTCTACAATTACAGGGAAATAACAGGCTTTTTGATTGTCATTGCTAAGCAGATAGTCCAGCGTAGTTTTCTTTATTGCTGAAAACGGAGTTTTAGTATTTTTGAGTAATCACTACTCGTCAGATAGAACGACAGGATAATTTGTAACTGATTAAGCTAATAAAAGAAAGCCCACAATCGTGGGCTATATGTTACAACTGCTTATGTATCCATTGCTCTGCTTCATCAAGATTATAAAAATAGGTAGATTTCGCAAATCCAGAGGAAGCTATTCTCTCTGTTATTTTTTTATCTTTATTGAGGTAATGCAACACCAGCACTTTTGCTCGATTAAAATGTGTCTTGGAATATTCATTGATCAGCCGATCTACTTCTTCGGCTAGCTGGTTCTCAGGAGACAGGGCTGGTGTTGTACTTCGGATGATCTCCCCTTTGGTATCGATCAATCGTCCAATGATACTTTTCTTAGGAAAGCCTAAACCCATTGTAAGAATATCATTACACCAGTACGCCCACTCACGCAATCGCTGCTTCGTACCCAATAATTCAAGTTCATGTTTCTGATTCATGCTCTTCCTCCATTAAATGTTTATTGTTACCTATGCTGTTGCTTTTTAGCCACTCATATAGCTGAGTTTTGTTGAACCGCTTTAGACGACCAAAGCGCCATGATGGTATGGGATTTTCACCTAATTGGTTAGTGTGAATCCAGTCTTCAGAGCAGCCTAATATCTTCGCCAATTTCTTTATGCTATAAAACTCCAACTCCAAATCGCTGCGCCCTAACCACTTGTAGACATTTGGCTCAGGATAGCGTACCTTTCTATGACCAAGCCTAACAGCAGTTATTGCATCCCGACTCTGTCGGTTGCGTCTAAACCATCTCTCGGTAAGGTCTAATTTTTTAGCTAATTCTTTTTGGGTGTAAAGAATCGGATCATTATCTTTTTTCTTCAAAAAAGCCGCCTATATTTTTATGAATAAATATTGCTGGTTAAGTATTGATGCTTGGTCCTGCAAGCTACTATTTGAATATAATTGACATTAAAATATATTTCAACGGCAAGAATATAGCAAACATTTGCGCAATTGTAAACTGCCCCATCAAGTATAAAATGTTATTGTTAAACTTTATAAAAGTACAGTAAGTTATTAATAGAATGGACAATGTCTCACAAATATTTTCTACGCGTGTGTAAAAATACATTAATTTCACGCCCAAAGCCCATATTTTTAATGCAAAAAAGATCATTGTATATAAATTTATAATAAATCATAAGTAATTAGTGCAAATTTTGACCTGTAAATAAGGATTGATATGAATGTGCTTTTTTTGAACATTAACTAGGTAAGCTTTAAAAGAGGGGCGGACATCTCCCAACGACTATCAGATGACTAGAACGAGCTAATAAAAACCCGCTCTCGACTTTATGAGCGGGTTCTATAGTACACATAACCAATTTCTAGCAGACTAGGATGCTGTTACGCCATGTAAGCGAGCTATTTCATTCCTATCAGCAGCGATGCTTGCATTAAAATCCTGATTGATTTTAACGGCATACTCCCACCATGCTTTGTCATCAGTAGCTGAACCAGCACAGACATCATTAACACTTTTGTCGTATTGGAAAAAAGCTCTCGTATCGGTTAGTGTGTTGTCGTCAAAAATAATACCAACACCTGATGAAGCAGCTAAAAACTTTAAACGCGCTTGGCTACGTAAGATGTTTTGCTGTAATACGCTAGGGCTATGAGCATTCGCACACTGTTGGCGAATTTGCAAATTGACATTTCGCACTTCATTAATAGCGGTGTTAATATTTTGCATCCATACAATTTTTTGAGCCACTTGCGTTTCGATAAAATCCGCTTGTTTAGCATTACCATCACTTGCCGTTATTTTTCCTGCTATGTAACTGCCGCCTAAGACTAGGATTAACGCTACAATGATGCTTGTAACGCTTATCCATATAGTTTGTTTCATAAATTATCCCTCAATTTTTTACGTTTAATTAACTAATGGTTAATATGTATATGTTAATCATTAGCGGTTTGCTGGCTCGGTGAATCCACCGGCCCGCCTGCCTTGTCAGGACAACAAGGGCCAGGACAACAAGGGTCTTTTTGAGCTTGCTGTTTGGGTTGTTGTTTAACATGGAAGTCTTTTGGAGCATCAGTAGCGAGAGCCGTACTTAATGCGCCTATTGTTAGCCCTAGAGCCATTGCTATCTTAGCTATCCTAATTATTACTTTAACTTTACACATTGAAACCTCGCTTTATCTGTCGATAAAATGTTCTAATTTTGATTATCATGCTGCGCAATGATTTCTTTATCCGATTCAATGGAATCGTTAAGATCGCTATTCAGCTTGCGCACCCCAGCGTCCCATTTTCTTTTATAAGAAGTCATATTAGTGTTGCAAATATCGCTAATGATTGCATCTTGCACTAGCAACGCTTGCTCAGCTTGAAAGGCTGCGTCCCCGAATATAACGCTGATACCGGCTCCTGCTTGTATGACATCTTGCCGAGCGTCGTATCGAGTGGCTTGTTGTGCAGAAAAGCGATTCTCGTCCTGATTAAGATTTCTTTGGCAATCAAGTCTTATTTGAGCGTTTGTTTTCTGAAACTGATTCAGTGCAGCGTTGAGTTTATCTTGTAACGCTAGTTTTTTCTCTAGGTTTTCTTTGGCCATCTCCGCAGGAATTTCCGCTATTTTTTCGTCTACTTTGTTATAAGTTGCGTAGGCAATGTAACCACATATTGCTACAGTCAAAATACCGCTTACTATCGAAAGTAGATACCATCTATTAAATTTGTCGCGTAAAAGTTGCCATGTAGTTTTATTTTTCATATTATTTACCTTATTTTGAGGCTTGCTGAGTTAATGTAGCCGTCCAGGTGCCTGTTTGCAGACTAGGATAGTAAGTAACCGTCCCGTTGTAATTATTATTGCCGTTAAAATAGCCATTATAACCAGCAATAATCGCGCCATTTGGGTTTGTTTGCGTCATGTTAATAGTAGAACCCGTTATATTAACGATAATGTTTGTCGGCATAGCGCCTGGATATGGCGTTGCCGGTGTAGTGATTTGGTTACCACGATAGGTTTGATTTTGTGGATTCGACGTATCTACCCCAACCCACAATTGTTCAACATTGGGTTTTCCAACAATCGTAGTAATGACATCCAATGTTGCTGGTGGAACGAGTGCGTTAGGGTCTATAGGACTCAAACGTTTAATATCATCGTTGGCTGTATCGATACACGTATCTAGATTATTAAAGCAGTTTGCGCCCGCATATTGCAATAAAATCACATTATCGGTTAGGTTATCGATTTGTTTTGATAAATTCTCTTGAAAAAGCTGATAGTTATACGTGTAAGGAGCAAAATTTTGTATTAACGTCCCTGCTCGTTGCAAATAGGTCTGTGTATTTTCTAACATAGTTCCTAAGTTATCGCGCATGGCAATAATGTCGGGTGTTAGCTTACTTTTACTATTATAAGCGGGGTTTAAAGCACCGTATTCAGATTGCTCGCTACCGATAATAGCCGCCGCCGCAGGAACGTCGCCGTCAGGCGAATAATTGCCATACTGCAAGCCAAAACCTTGGGGATCAGTATCATTAACATAGCCTACTAAACCGGCAACATAAGGATTACAGGCCAGTACATTATTTAGATTACAAAAATAGGTAAGCTCCTTTCCAGGCGCAGGATAAAGAACATCCCATAAATAAGTGCTATCCCCACCTACTTGATAGGCTGATATGTTTATACTACCTTTAATATTTTGTTGATTAATCGCATCTTGGATTGTCGTGGTGAATGGCACTAAAGAATTAATATTGTTTTTAACAGCACTAATGAATTTTTGTTTATCCGTCGTACTTAAGAAATTAAATTGATAAACGATATATAGATAACCACCATTATGCAGGGTTGTAGTATAGGCATCACCACAGTAGTTGCGAAAATCATCTGTGCCGTAGCTAAGAGATTCTTTACCCATGTTTGATAAGGGGTCTTGTGTATCTGTTACACTGAAACCGCTGTCTTTAAATTGTATACTGGATTTGAAAACTATTGCATCGGATAAATCATCGATTGCTATATTACTGATGAAACTACTCGGGGTAAATGCATCGTATTCAAAATGTCCTGAATCTGCTGATTTGATATTAAATTGTTGTTGTAGCTCGTTGAAAGTCGATAATAGAGCAGTCCCATAATATTTTTGATTATAGCCCGATGTGCTAATTAAGCCGCTCTTTAAACATTGGCTAGTAAATGGTTGATCTAAATCACTAGAATAGCCTTGGCTCAATATACTCGGCGTATCACCTGCGCTAGCATTACCTAAAACCATTGCACCTACTACTACAATCCCGCACCCTAAAAATGTTTTTCTTTTTTTCATTAGATCAAACCTCAGTTAATTAATATTATTTAGTTAAAATTACCCACGACAGCATCGTTACAATAAGCATTGCAAATGAACCTATTAACATCCCAATCATCTTTTTTCCCTTAACAGTAAGTTAAGCCATGCATTAGCACTACCAAACCCATTGCTTCAATTTCACTCATACTACTCCCCTAAACTAGTCAAATCGTTATCACAATTGACTTAAAATGCACATATTTAATACGGTCTTGATAAAATAACACCGAACTAATGACCTCGTTCAATTAAATTGAAGTTTGCAATTCCCTCATTCTCATTTGCACGACCACTTTTTTTCTGTTAGAGTCATCGGTTTTTTTATTGGCTATAAACTAATCTATTTCCCCTGGCTATTTTTATAGCTACACTTTTTATTAATTTTTCTTTCTGTTGAGTTTGATACTTTTTTCTTCTATTTCTTTGAGAAAAATTCCAGGATAAATATAATCGTTTAATAACCCCTCAGCATGATTTTTTAGTCGATGTGCGGCTTCTTTGCAATTTTTTGAATTTACCGCCACTTCACACGCTTTATCTAATTCAATAACCGCTTTATGAACATGTTCTCGGATTTCATATTTAGCGTGATCCATTGTTGCTCTCACTATTTTCCAAAAGTCCCGTATAAAAAAGCGTTGTAATGCGGTATTGAGTTTTAATCATACCAATTTCGTTCTGTAGCTGTATATTGAAAGCTAATGACGTAGATAACACGGTTAAAATAGTCGCAATAAAGTCGCGATCAGGATATTCGTTTAACCAACCCATAAATATATGAAAATCTTTTGAAGTATAATCTTTTTTATGCTGACGTTTAAAAAATGATGCCACAACATTTATTGCTTTCTCTTGCTTCTCATCATTACTCATAGCACTATCAATTTTATTGATTGCTAAAGATCGTCTCAGCTCATTAAATTCGCTGCTTATCATGATAAATTCCTGTTATATTGTGGTTTTGTCGATGTATATATTATCGTCCGAGTTTTCATTATTATTAATTTTAACTTCTTTACTTTTTTTTGCTCTTATTTGCGCGATAAGGATTTTGCAAAAATGTCTATAGCGAGACGATCTTTCAGCCATTTTTTCTTCTAAATACACATTATAGGCGAGTGATTTTCCTAATATGTTTATCATGCTCATGATGTAAGCTATGCTATTATTTGTAATAAGTGATTCTGTTAATTGACCAAAGTCACCTGCTGTAAATCTTTTTTTGTGATTTTGATGATAGACGTGAGCCACTAGCTTCAGTGTGTCGACTAAGTAATTATCATCTGGCGGCGTACTGGTTATCTTAATAGTGTCTATGGCATCTCTTAGTTTTTTAAACTGCTTCATCATTTCACCTATTATTTTGAACACCAACTCTGTACTTCGCCTTCACTCACTAAATTATTGGCAATAGCATTACTTGCCATACTCGTAGTATATACGGTACAAAATTTAGGCGAATCATACGTGCAATACTCTATTGAAGCAATAATACATGTGCCAATTAAGGCGATAATGCACAGCGCTTTAAAATCGCTATCAATTCTTTTCCACCATGTTTTTTTATTCTTCATTATGTAATAACCTCTTTATTACCACAAATTTGCTGCGGTGATTCTTAAAACGTCCTCTACTAGAAAATTTTTTACGTTTTCATCGACATTTTCATAATTATTTTTTAGAATTTCTTCAATGACTTTCAATGGGGTTTTGATTTCTACCATATCTAATAAATTAGGATACTGCTCACGCTTCTTATCTATAAGGTACGCATAGTCGTATTCCATAATATATTCTAGTGCTAAATTACTTGTGATCATCTTATACTTACTCTTATTGTTATTTTTGTCTTTACTACAAACCTGCTGCCGAAACCTTTACTACATCGACCGTCAACGAACGAGCTACTGCCTCATCTACATGCTCAAAATTATCGTTGCTCACTTCTTCAATAATATGCCAAGGCGTTTTGATTTCTACGCGCTCATTCAAGTCTGGAAATTTCTTTCGCTTTTCCAGTAATAAGATTGCATTATCTTTTGCAAGGTCTCGTAATTTCATTTTTAGATGCCGAACGGCGCATTTTCCGCCTGTTCAAATTCCTGAATCAGTTTTGCCATCCGGATTTTGCGATCTTCGGTAGGCTCAAGCCCTAAACGCTCTAAAACCTCCTGCGCTAACCCTTCAATCACTTGACACTCTTGTTCAATGGTTAAAATTTCCACATATCCTCCAATACTTAACTTAAAAAATGGGGCAGATTGCCTGCCCCAACCTTAGTGCTTAGGTCACGACCAGCATCGCGACCTTCGCTCTACCCCCTATCAACTTTTATTCTTATTATCGTTACTCTTATTGTTATGCCCATTGATAGAGTACTTACTTACAACCTTCCGACCCAGGATGGCTCACTCTTAAAGAGTGATTTTACTTTCAAAATCTGCTATTATTTTTACAGTACCAACTGTATATCAGAGCGTACAATTGTTTATACGCTCCATTATAGTGCGTGTTAATGTATTTGTCAACTATTTCGCTCTATTTTGGAGCTAACTTGAGAAAATATGTCAAAAACCAGTAAAAAAACAAGTAAAGTTGTTTCTGAAGTAGAGGAAAGCGTTAAACTCGCACGCGGCGAACGACTGAAAAAGCTGCGCAACATGACAAATTTAAGTCGAGAAGAGCTTTGCGATACGCCTGACTTTAATCCCAACACGTTTAAGAACTGGGAGATAGGGCGTTTTAATGGATTACTGGAAGACAATGCAAAGCGAGTAATAGTCCATCTAGCAGAAAAAAATATATGGTGTTCGCTTGAATGGCTTATGAACGGTACTGGCACTGAACCGATGGTTATTACATCCAATCCGGCCATTACTATTTCAGACAATGAGCTCAGAAAAGAGCTATCCGTCTTAGAAGCCCTGCGCGGTGATATTTTGTTTACCGAAATACAAGAACCTCTGCCAGCAAATTTTTATCAATTTGGTGATATTGTCGCGGGATTTAAGCTCTCGTTAGAGGGTGCAACGGCATTTGCAGCGGTATTGGTGGGGCAAGTCTGCCTGGTGGAAACAGACAAATTTGAAGTCATGATCGTACAGATGGTAAAAAGTCTGGGTAATAATCGGTTTTCGCTCCGTACTTTATCGGGCAAACAGTTTGAAGCGACTCTGCTTAGCGCCGCACGAATTACACGTTTTTATCGAGACTAATTCTTTTTAAATTGCCATTGAAGAAGTGATAACGTCCTATTTTCTGCCGTTGTATGATACATATCTACGCCTTGAATTTTCACTTTTCCCTTAATTTCGCAAACAAATTTGTTCCAGGTATTGGGATTCGTTCCTTTTTCAACGTCAGAACAGAGATAAATCATTTTATTTTTACCGAGTGGTTTATCACTTTCATCATTATAGGCTTCTATGTAGGATTCTTGTTGAGCGATAGGCTGTAATATCAACCAGACCAGCTTATGCTCTCTTGTGATCCCCAGCACTGTCCCGTAATCGTCTAATCGATAATATTCACTAATAGCAAAATTATGTAGCCACTCTATAAATAATCGCTCATAAGCTTCGTCATGGAGCAAAGCAAATAACCCTTTGCCCAGCATATCAGTCGTTACCTGTTGAAAATAAGTTTGATTCAATTGGCTAATTTCATTCAGTAAAAAATCATCCCGCGCAGTAGAGGCTTTCATCACAAATTTATCAATTAGCCCATTATTGAAAGCTTTCAGCGCGATTTCTTTTTCATCATGTGCAGTAAGTAGTATTTTTTTAATTTTATGATTAGGAATCTGAGACAAAAAGTCTAAGCCAGTCATTTCAGGCATCTTATAATCGACTATTAATACCGTAGGCTCGTTATATCGCTCACGATTGCTTAATAAATCAATGATTGCTTCATAGTTGAGCGTGTAGGCAAACCCGTCAGTATCTAAGTCTATATTCTTAAGTTTGGTGATAATCGGGAGTTTGTCTGCTATGTAGTCTCTTTGGTTAGCAAAAAATTGTATCGCTTCATGGGGGGAGTTGAACACCGAGGTGGTATAAGAATCAAATAATTGCAGCGTTAAGGCTTCTGTAAATGAAGCATCGTCGTCAACGATGATTATGTTCCCAGGATACTGAAATAATACAGGTGTGTTAGATAGATGATTCATTTATCTGCCCTCGCTTAGGTATATAAATATCGAAATAAGTTTCGCCGTCTTTTTCCCAAATATCAACTCTGCCGCCCAGAAAGGCTACATAACTCATACAGAGCGACAGGTTGAAGGGCATTTTCATAATAGCCGTTTCCATTAATGGGTCTTTTAATATAGATAAATCAGAGGGTAATCCCATAATAATATTTTGATATACAAATTCCAGAAGACAGTAGTTGCCATCTGTTGTTATTAGAATGATTCTGTTAAGGGAAGAAATATCTAACATAAAAAAGCGAAGTATAATATTGGTTAATAACTCACGATTGGCGTATACATCAACCTCTGAAGATAAATTAACTTTACAGGGTAAATCCATCATAAATTTAGTTTCATACTCATATTTAGCAAGAAGAACGAGTTCTTTTACGTCCAATAACTCGTTAGAAAATTTTTTGTAGTCGCAAAAATTATAGCGTAATGACTTTATGTATAGATTACCCAGATCCATTTGTTTTTTAATATTCCCTAAATTTTTTTCAACCAGGTCTAGAATAGTTTCAGGAATTTCAATACCGGACTTTTCATCCTTGCTGGCATTTCTGTAAAATGAAACTAATTGCTTATAATATTTATCCGATGCTGAACAGGCAACCGCCGCCCCAGAAAATATATTGATTAAATCATGGTTAACCAATACCAATAATTTGTTGTAATCATCATTGCTCATCGAACGGGCCTCCTTTCGTTACCACGTCTTTTATCCAAGGATACTTAGTTAAATTAATATCGTCGCGGCTAGTCATCATATAAATAGTTGTAAACCCCATATCGCTGAGTTTTTTACTTATTTCTATACCCGTGATGTTTTCTCTGATATCATTATCCAAGTAAATTTTTACATTTTTATCGCAGCGTTCGATAAACCGCATAAAGTCTTTGGAATTGTTAAACGTTCTAACGGCTATGCCTTGTGAGAGAGCCTCTAAGTTCCAGAAATCCGTAACCATCTCCAAATCGTCTAATACGACATACTCTACTTCATCGGTGTGAGGTGATTTGACTTCAACCATTAATTCAGTAAAAAGCGGCTTGGGTAGCAAACGAATACGATTATCGTTGAGACGCTGCTGTAAATTATTATCAAATATGTCGTTGGTAATTAAAACGGCATGGCTGACTAGCTCGTTTTCGATGAGGATATCAATACCCAATTTTTTACTTGTTGTGATAATCTGATCCATAAAAATAAATATATCTTTTGCTTCAGCTTTAGCGATTTGATAATCCGCAAGAAATTCTGTAATATCCTCATAAGCACGGATTTGAGATGCAGCAATACCTTTTTTAATCAAGATATCTTTTAAACGAAACAGCGTGATCTTATCATCATCAACCAGGTACACCAATGTTTCAGACGTAATACTAACATATAGTTGCAGCCATAAAGGCGGTGAACTTAATGGTAAAGAAATTTTTATTGTCGTTCCCTGTCCTACTGTACTTGTCATCTCTATACTACCTTGCCAAGACCCTATCGTATCGCAAGCATGTGTTAGGCCTAATCCGTGTCCGCCGCGAGTCTCAATGCCTTTTGCATCATTAAATTTAGCGACTCTTTCAGCGCTAATACCTTTGCCATTATCGGTCACTTCAATAAGCACCTTGCTATCTACAGCGCTTAACTTCAGCGTAATGTGCTTGTCAGCTTTTTCTATCCCTAGAAATGCTTCGATCGCATTATTAATTAAGTTTGATAAAATGCGCTGTATTTCCGCAATCTCAACAATAGCAGAAAGAGTGTGATCATCTGTCGGCTCTAGAGTTAGTGTGATATCAGGGTGCTGTGTGGCCAGTACAAAACGTTTTTCATCGATAAGTTTCAGTAAGACTAGCCACAACGGATACGCTTTTTCAATAGCCATTGCTTCATTTGTTTCATTCATTTCATTTGTTTCATTCGTTTTATTTTTCCGATAACGTTCTAGTAAGTCTGTAGCAATATCGTGGATTCGCCGAATTGCATCGGTAAATGTGCGGCTCTTGTCATCTGAAAAACGTTTTTTTAGATCATGAGACAAAACGTCTAGCAATTGCAAGGGTGAGCGAATATCATGTGCGACTTGAGCGGCAAGCTCTCCAAGCTCAGCTTTTTTGCGGTCGGTAATGTCTACGGAAATACCTACCATG
>JAIELR010000038.1 GCA_019752835.1 Gammaproteobacteria bacterium
ATTTACAACGTTCATTTCCTGATAGAGATGGCTTTTCTCGCATTAACTTAGTTCTGAACCCAAATGGGAAGAATTAGGCCCCAGCTTTGCGTCACTATTTATCCGTTTCAACAAGATCCCAAAAAAGATCATGTTAGGCCTTACTCCTCACTGCAACACTTGGGTCAAAATGACTTTCAAACGTTTCTTTGGTATGCTTGCTCATGGTTCAATGCTACCCATTATTAAAATGGGTCATTTCTTCTCGCAAGCAGCAAAAGCCGAGCTTTTTTAATGAGACAGCTGCGTAGGGGGAATGATGCTAAATTAATTGAATAGTACAGGATAATTAATTATATTATGCAAAATACAAAAAATAAAATGCAAAAACTTATACCGTGGTTTATTTGTGGTGTCGGTGCACTTTTTTATTGCTACGAGTACTTTTTACGTGTAACCCCCAGCGTTATGCAAACCCAGCTCATGCAAACATTTAATATAGACAATGCACTTTTTGGCTCGTTAGCCGCTTGTTATTATTATGCTTATACCCCTATGCAACTTCCCGTTGGGGTCTTAATGGATCGTTATGGGCCGCGAAAATTATTGACCTTTGCGTGCCTGATGTGTGTTATTGGAACTGTGTTTTTTGCCATGAATAACTATAGCATTGCATCTATGGGTCGATTTTTAGTGGGTTTTGGCTCAGCATTTGCGTTTGTCGGGGTTTTAAAACTCGGCACAATTTGGTTACCCCCCCAACGCTTTGCGATGGTCGCCGGGCTCGTTACGGCATTGGGTATGTTTGGTCCTATGTTAGGGGATGTTTTGTTGACACCGATGGTTGATGCTGTTGGTTGGCATAAAACCGTTCTCATCACGGCGGTATTGGGCCTGATTCTAGCCGTTATTTTATGGATTTTCATTCGAGATAAAAAAGCAGGTACGCAGCATCAAGAAAACGCAACACCAGTAAAAGTCGAAAGCTTCAAAGAGCTATGGGTAGGTTTGGCCTATATCGTGCGCTCACGACAAGTTTGGTTTTCAGGGCTGATTGCAGGATGTTTATTTTTACCCATTTCCATTTTTGCAGAGCTTTGGGGAATTCCATATTTGGAACAGGCCAAAGATTTTCCTTCATTGGATGCGGCATTAGTGAATCCCTTATTATTTATCGGATTTGCTCTGGGTGGAACACTGTTTGGTTGGGTTTCAGATAGCATAGGACGACGACGAGAGCCTATTATTTTTGGTGGCTGTTTTGCGTTGATTTGCGCATGTATTTTATTTTATATCCCTCATTTGTCGCCCACAGCTATTTGCAGTTTATTATTTTTGTTAGGCCTTTTTTCAGGGGTAGAGGTTATTACCTTCGCCATAAGTCGTGAATCGGTTGCAAACCATTTTGCGGGAACGGCCATTGCAATGACCAATTTTCTCACGATGTTGGGTGGTATGATTTTTCAGCCCGTTATAGGCGCTTTACTTGATTTTCATGCGACTAAGGTAATGCATCATAGTGTAACCGCTTTGACTAACAGTGACTACCGCTTTGCGCTGACGATAGTACCGATATGCCTGGCCTTATCGATAATATTGAGTTTTTTTATTCATGAAACAACACAAGTATAAATGTCATGAGATTAATTCGTGGTTTGCATAATCTTCCTCGTTTTGAAAAACCAACTGCAGTGACTATTGGTAATTTTGATGGTGTGCATCTTGGCCATCAGCGCATTATTCAGTCCATTCGAGAGGCAGCAAATGCGCGTGATTTTTTATCGTTGGTGGTCGTATTTGAGCCGCAACCGCTTGAATATTTGCAGCCTGGGCGGGCGCCTGCCCGATTAACACCATTGCATGAAAAAATTAAATATTTAGCAAAAGAAAAGATTGATTACTTGCTCTGTTTGTATTTTAATGAAGAACTTACAAACATTTCACCACAAGCGTTTATTGATGATATCCTCATTAAGCGATTGAATATGCGTTATTTATGTGTGGGAGAGGACTTTCGGTTTGGTTTTAAGCGAGAGGGAGACTTAGCTTTGCTTAAAAAAGCCGCAAAAAATGACGATTTTGACCTTGTTGTGACTGAAACGATTGCGCTGGGTGATGAGCGCATCAGCAGTACCCAAATACGGGATGCCCTTTTCAAGGCTGATTTTTCGCATGCCGCTGAATTATTGGGCCGCCCTTATTCCTTCGGTGGGCGTGTTCAGCGGGGTGATCAGCGGGGGCGATTATTAGGCTTTCCAACCGCCAATATTGCCTTGAAACATGATAAACTGGTTTTAAGCGGCGTATTTGCTGTAATAGTATGCCTTGCGGAATTGGATTTGCAGCTAGACGTTTTTGGCGCGAGCCGTCGGAGCGTACTTCCTATACATGAGGACAGTGTGCGGTCAAAAAGCAACAACGACGCAGATTCAATAACGAGGGGTATAGAGCTTCAGTCACATGACTGCTATTATGGGGTAGCTAACATCGGCACGAGACCCACCATTAATGATGGCTCGAAACAAAAACTCGAAGTCTATTTATTTGATTTTAATGGTGATCTCTACGGGCAGCGGTTAAATATCCTATTTAGACACAAGATTCGTGATGAGCAACGATTTGATAATCTGGATGCATTAAAATCTCAGATTCAGCAAGACGTTGTCGCTGCGAAGATTTTTTTTCAAATGGAAACGCACAATGACTGAATATAAAGATACGCTAAATTTACCCAAAACAGATTTTCCGATGAAGGCTAATTTAGCCCAGCGTGAGCCCGAATTACTGGCACGGTGGCAAAAAATGGACTTATATCAACGTCTTCAAGACTTAGGCAAGGACCTGCCGAAATTTATTTTACATGATGGCCCCCCTTATGCGAATGGCGAAATTCACTTGGGGCACGTTGTCAATAAAGTTCTTAAGGATTTGATTACAAAATCAAAACGACTCAGTGGTTTTGATGCGCCATACGTGCCAGGATGGGATTGTCACGGTTTACCTATCGAATTAAATGTAGAAAGAAAATTAGGTAAAGCGGGTTTGCATATTTCAGCAAAAGACTTTCGCACCGCTTGTCGTCGATATGCGAAAGAGCAAGTTGAAATACAATCGCAAGCGTTTCAACGATTGGGAATCCTGGGAGAATGGCAAAACCCTTATTTAACGATGGATCCGAGTTATGAGGCGGGTGTCATTCGAGTTCTGGGTAAAATAGCGGAACGAGGTCATATTGATCGGCGCTATAAGCCCGTTCATTGGTGCAGCGAGTGTCGCTCAGCGTTGGCCGAGGCTGAAGTTGAATATATAGATAGAGAATCACCGGCTATTGATGTTTTGTTCAAGGTGATTGATCCTGCCGCTATGCTAGCGCGTTGTGAGGCGGTTGGTCAGGCTCATATTGCCCATCAAGTGGATGTGGTGATATGGACGACCACGCCTTGGACATTGCCCGCAAATCAGGCCGTTGCGGTGCACCCTGATTTGGATTATGTGATTTTTTCTTGTTATATCAAACAACGTTTTTGCACCTTAATGATTGGTGAAGATTTGCTGCACAGCTTTATACAACGTGTAGATGCCAATGATATTCAGACTATCGCTCGCGTCAAAGGTCATAAACTTGAGCTTCTCACCTTACAGCATCCTTTTTGCCACCGCCACGTTCCGCTCGTGTTAAGTAAACATGTCACGACCGATGTGGGTACAGGCTGTGTTCATATTGCACCAGCGCATGGCCAAGACGATTATGAAGTGGGATTGAAATATAATTTACCGGTTGATCATGAGGTCATGGCCGATGGTCATTTTGAGCCCGAAGCGTCGATAGTTGGTGGAATGTATGTCTTTGATGCCAATCGAGCAATCCTCGAAATTTTGGCTATACAGGATGATTTGTTGCACAGCGGTCGCTTAACGCACAGTTATCCACATTGCTGGCGTCATAAAAAGCCCTTGATTTTTCGGGGTACTCCACAGTGGTTTGTGAGCATGGAGCAGGAGCATTTACGCCAAGCGACACTTGCTGCGATAAAGAAAATTAGCTGGATCCCAGAATGGGGACAAGCCCGTATTACGGATATGGTGACGAAACGTCCCGACTGGTGTATTTCACGACAGCGCAATTGGGGTGTGCCCATACCGTTCTTTATTCATAAAGACACCAATGCGTTGCATCCAAAAAGCAACGAATTGCTTGAAAAAGTCGCCGAATTAGTCGCAGAGCGTGGCGTTGATGCCTGGTTCGATTTAGATCCGCATACTTTGCTCGGCAGCAGTGCAGTGGATTATGATAAATTATCAGATACGCTCGATGTGTGGTTTGATTCAGGTTCCAGTTTTGCCTGTGTTTTACAACAACGACCCGAGCTGAGATTTCCAGCCGATGTTTATGTTGAAGGTTCAGACCAATATCGAGGGTGGTTTCACACCTCGCTTTTAGCCGCTATTGCAGCGACAGGACAAGCTCCTTATAAACAAGTATTAACGCACGGTTTTACGGTTGATGCGCAAGGGCGAAAAATGTCTAAATCGCTCGGCAACGTCATATCCCCCGATAAAATTATGAAAACATTGGGTGCAGATATTTTGCGTTTGTGGGTGGCGTCAACGGATTATCGAGGTGAAATAACGGTTTCTGATGAAATTTTTAATCGTACTGCTGATATTTATCGACGTATCCGTAATACGGCCCGTTTTTTACTTTCTAATCTGAATGATTTTAATCCTGCAACCGATTTAGTCGATAGTGATAAATTATTGAGTTTGGACGCCTGGGCTATTGATAAAGCACTTCATCTACAACAAGAGCTTATCCATGCCTACGATGATTATCAATTTCATACCGTTTGCCAAAAAATTCATCATTTTTGCAGTGTCGATATGGGAAGTTTTTATCTGGATATCGTGAAAGATCGACAGTACACCACCAAAGAAAATAGTGTCGCAAGACGCTCGGCACAAACAGCGATGTATCATATTCTTGAAGCGTTAGTACGATGGTTAGCGCCTATATTAAGCTACACCGCAGAAGAAATTTGGCAATATATACCACATCAACAAAGTGAAAGTATCTTTTTTGAAACATGGTATACGGGCTTATACCCAGCCCATGATGCTGATGTTATGGGACAAGCCTACTGGCATGAAATCATACGTATTCGAGATGCTGTCAACAAACAGATTGAAGTGGCTCGAAATGCTCAACGCGTCGGATCAGGATTGGAGGCAAATGTTACCCTTTATTGCAGCTCAGCCTTGTTTGATTTATTGTCCAAATTAGGTGATGAGTTGCGATTTGTGTTAATTACATCAACAGTTAAATTGGTTGCCCGTGATACCCCGCCAAAAACTGCATCAGCAACAGGTATCAACGGTCTATCTATCATTATTAAAGCCTCATCTTCGCCAAAATGTGCTCGTTGTTGGCATCGTCTTGAGTCAGTGGGGCAAGATAAGTCTCATCCAGAGCTTTGTTCTCGTTGTATTGATAATGTTGATGGTCAGGGTGAAACGAGGTGTTTTGCATAAATGTCATCAGAACTTAAGGAGTGGAATTCGCAAAATGCCAAATGGCTTTTGTGTTCAATAGGGGTTGTTATTTTAGATCAGCTGATCAAGCTTATCGTTCGAAAAACGCTTATTCCATATTTACCCCTGAAAATATTGCCTTGGTTAAACTTTACGCTCTCTTTTAATAGTGGAACGGCGTTTGGTTTTTTAAATAGTCAGGGTGCTTGGGCAAAATGGGCGCTGATTGCGTTTGCTGTTTTGATTATTGGTTATTTATTAATTTGGATTTTTCAAACGGAGCCGTTTAAAAACAATTTATTATGTGCGTTGACTCTGATTTTAGGCGGCGCAGTCAGTAATCTTATTGATCGTTTTTGGGCGGGACGTGTGACGGATTTTATTAGTTTTCACATTAATACTTGGTATTTTGCCACGTTTAATATTGCGGATGCAGCTATCTCAGTCGGTGCTTGCATTTTAGTTATTTTATTACTGCTTAAAAGAGATTGACGGATGTCACAAGAAATTACACCCCATGCAACCGTTATTTTGCATATCAATATGAAACTCGTGGATGACTCCATTGCTGATAGCACGCGCGTCAACCATAAGCCTGCCAAAATTATATTGGGCCAGGGCGACGTGACACCTGCTTTTGAACAAGCCTTAATGGGATTACGCGCTGGCGATAAAAAAAGTTTTACATTGCCGCCCATCGATGCGTTTGGTTACCCTAATCCGGCCAATTTTCATACCATGCCTCGAAGTCGGTTTGATGAAAAAATAAAATTGGTTGAGGGAAATATTATCGAATTTGAACAATTAAATGGACATCCATTGCTCGGAATTATTCGAGAAATGAATAATGATGAGGTTAAGCTCGATTTTAACCATCCTTTATGTGGCCAGACGGTCATTTTTGATGTTGAGATTATTGAGGTCCGGAGTTCTGAAGCATGAGTATAGGTTTTCAGCGCTCAATAGGTCCTGTAGGGCTTTTATTTACTGGTATTGGAAGCGTAATAGGCTCTGGCTGGTTATTTGGTCCTTTATATGCCGCTCAAATTGCGGGACCCGCAGCAATTATTTCTTGGATCATCGGTGGTCTACTCATGATTATTATTGCGCTTACCTTTGCTGAGCTGGGCAGCGCTTTTCCTGTTGCAGGTGGAATGGTTCAGTATGCCGAGTATAGTCATGGCTCCTTGATTAGCTTCATGACGGGTTGGATGATCTGGATTTCGAGCATTGCCGTTGCGCCTGTTGAAACCATGGGTTTACTGCAATATGCCGGTAATTATATTCCAGGATTAGTGACTAAAGTTCAGAATGTGACCGTATTAACCACGACGGGTATTTTTGCTGGCGCAGCACTTATGCTCTTGATGTGTTTCTTAAACTACCAGGGAGCTCGCTTTTTTAGCCGCTCTAATGCCTGTATTACTGCGATCAAATTGATTATTCCCATTTCAACCTTTCTTATATTGCTTATCATGGATTTTCATACAAGCAACTTCACTTCACCCACAAGCGGTGGATTTATGCCTATGGGTTGGCATGGCGTCTTAGCTGCGCTGCCTTTAGGGGGAATTCTCTATTCATTTATTGGCTCAAATACTGTCTTGCAGCTCGCAGGGGAGACAAAACGCCCTCAGTTTAGTATTCCCATGGCCCTCATTGGTTCAGTCGTTTTTTGTATTATTCTTTATGTGTTGCTGCAGGTTGCTCTTATTGGTGCGCTTGCGCCAGCCGATTTGTTCAACGGTTGGAAAAATGTTCATTATACCGGTGACAATGGCCCATTTGCAGGCATTTTAATGTCCTTTGGCTTATCATGGTTTGTGCTTTTAGTGTATGCCGATGCGTTTATTTCGCCTTTTGGCACGGCATTTATTTATACCGCTTCAACCTCCAGAATTAGCTATGGTTTAAGCAAAATCGGCTTTTTGCCAGAATTTTTTCAAAAATTAAGTAAAAAACACGTTCCCACCAGAGCCATAATCTTGAATTATTTTGCTGGATTATTTTTATTTTTGCCTTTCCCTGGTTGGCAATCGATGGTTGGTTTTATTATTTCTTGCTTTATTATCTCCTATATTATTGGGCCTATTGCCTTAGTTGGGTTGCGCAAAACTCGTCCGGATGCGCACCGCCCATTTCGATTACCCTGTGTCCATTTGGTTGGATTTGTGGCCTTTTATGCCTGTAATTTATTGATTTTTTGGACAGGTTGGCAAACCATTTATCGTATGATGATTGCAATGGTTATTGGCTTTGTTTGTTTTGCTGTGCATGCCTTTCGCAGTAAAGGGCATATGTGGAATGAGCAATTTCGCCGTGCTTGGTGGATTTTCCCTTATTTAATCGGCATGTGCATTACTTCATATCTAGGCACGTTTGGGGGTGGGCGTGGTCTCATTTCATTCGGCATTGATTTTGCGGTGGTAGGATTGTTGAGCCTGGTTATTTTCTCTTTGGCGGTTTATTCATTGAAATTTGCTACGGTTACTGAGTCGAGAGTGTTGTAATTCGTAAAAAGCTACTTACTAAAATGTCAATACTTTACTGCCTATTATTGTTTTTTGTGCAAGGTCTGGCCAAAATGCATCACTTTGTGTTATAATGGCTGCATTAATTTTAAACATAACATAACATTTATACGGGGGTCTCATGGCAGGGAATGTATTTAATATCCTTGTTTACCTGTTCGAGAATTTAATGCTTGCCAGCCAAATGGACTCTAAATCAGATTTCACTGGCGTTCGAACGCAGCTTGAAGGCGCAGGATTTAAAACAACTGATATACTAAAAGCCCTGCAGTGGCTTGCTGACTTGAAGCAATATTCGTCTTATTTGTCATCAGAGATTTCCAGTAGCACTTTTCGCATCTTTGGAGAGGACGAGCAAAAAAAACTCTCCCCGTCAGCACGTCATATGCTGCATTGCTTAGAACGTGATCAAATTATTACCGCTGCTGGCCGAGAAATTATTATTGACAGAGCCATGGCGCTTGATTTTGAAGAAGTTCATGCGGGAGAGCTTAACTGGATTTTGCTTTTTGTTTTATATATCCAGGGCGAGCAACCCATTGAAATTCGTCGCATGGAAAATGTTATTTTGCTCGATAATGCAACCGGGACGCTTCATTAACCAACTGAGTGGCTTGCTTCAGTATTAATACCTCTGATGGTTCGCCAAATTGATGATAAGCAATAGCACGATGCAATGATGGATTATTTATTCTTATAACTCAATTGATGCTTGTTTCCACAGGTTTTTTTATTGGCGTGGGCTTGCTAATGTATTCTGTCCTTCATCAAGAGCGACTAAAATGTTTCTACCTACATTGACAATAGCACCATTTGAAACATAACGATTTGTCAAAATAACAATACCGGATTGCTGGCTTGGAATAACCGCAATATAAGCACGAAACCCATAAGTTGCGCCAGTCTTATCAATCAACACATCAGGGTTATAATGCTGCTCTGCTGCGGGCAACCATTGAATCGGTGTGGCACTCATATTCATATTTTCAGAGGCTTGCAATAACTGCGGATTATTTAATGCCGTTAATTGCCATGAAAAAGCTTGACTCACATTGCCCATCGATGCACGGGGTGTTTGCGCAATTTGCATCGCCAATCGAATATTTTTGGGGGTATTCGATAATCCCACTGCCGCAGCTAAAAAATGCGATAAGTCGCGAATTGTAGATTTTCCAGCACCTGCTGCAGGAAATAACCATGTGTTGCTTGCCTTAGCAGGTGAGCCGTCATCTGAATATCCTTGTGCCCGCGCTTTTTTTACTTGAGGGCTTAAGGTAATACTGGTTGATGTCATACCTAAGGGTGAAAAAATAGCCTGTTGATATAATTGCTCGATGTAGTGTTGATTTTGGATTTGCAGTACTTTCCCGAGTAAACCGATACTCATATTCGAGTATTGCCATACTGTACCTATGGGGTTTTCAGGCTGCCAAGTCATTAAATAATGCTGTAATTGCATCTCTGTTTTGACAGAATCAGGTGCGTTGAACGGCAAGCTTCCCGTGTAAGTCGCCAGTTGTTCCAGCGTTATCTGACTCAGATTTTTATTGTCAGCTAATAGTGAAATATACTGAGTCAACTTATCACTCATTTTTAATCGATGCTGATTTATTTCTTCTGAGAATAATAAAGTTGTAAATAATTTAGTTAACGAACCTATTTCAAAGACAGTGTCCGAGGTGACGGGTTTTTTGGTTTTTTTATCTGCCAGACCAAATACATAGACCTTTGATTTCCCATGGTCGATGACTGCAACTGCAGCACCTGGAATTTGATATTCCTGCATAAATGCGTTCATCGTTTGGCGGATCATTTTTTGATTGACACTCGTTTCTGCCATAGCATAGGGTTGCATCAAAATATATGAGGCTATAAATGAGCTGAAAAGAATACATCGATGCAAAGAGAACTTAATCATGAAAATGCTCCTTTTATTCTTAATGTGGTTTGTGCTTAGCACCCTCTAAAGGGTGCTGATTATAAATTTTATGGTTTGATACCTGATTGCATATTGTTCATAAAGCTAAATAATATTTGTCGCCCTATATTTTATAATGCCTCAGTATTATCAGTATATTTATTTGTTAAAATAACAATACCTAATTTTATGCTAGGTATAACCCCAATATAAGTACGAAATCCGTCTGTTGCACCAATTTTATCAATTAATGAATTTCCATTATAGGTTGAATTCTTAATTTTATAAACTTGCTTAAAAGCGCTCAAATTAAAATGTGCAGGTGCTTGGACTAATTTTTTATATTATCTAGTATCAAGCATGATATACTTATGGCCATTGAAACAGGGGCGACATTGTTCTTTATCTGATGAAAGTGAAACCACCATCGAACTCAACTTTGCCGCGCTCAAACTGAAACATACCATTAAGAAAAACAAAAAAATAAAATTATCGATCTTATGTTTTGAGGACAATAGAATGGCTTTTGACGATCAGTTTCGATTAAGTGTTCATGCGGTATTTACTGATGAAATGGGAAAGATACTGCAATTGCGATCGACCTATGATGGAAATCGATGGGGATTACCGGGTGGGTCATTGGAACCAGGCGAAACAATTCATGAAGTATTAATACGTGAATGCCATGAAGAATTAAGGGTCAATATTGATATCCTTTATATGAGCGGGATGTATTTTCATAAAGCCTATCATTCGCACGCCTGTATTTTCAGGTGTAATATGCAAAATGGCAGCGAAATTACATTAAGTGCCGAACACTCTGACTATCGATATTTTAACGTGGATGAACTGAGTGCCATTCAACGGCATCGTGTTCTGGATTGCCTGCAATTTGATGGCAAGGTAAAAAGTGAAAAATTTTAAAGCATATGAGCGGTAAATTAATTATTGTACTTATGTAAAAATGCTTTTTTGAAGGAAATAAATAGGTGAAATTCAAATTGGTTGCGGGCTTATTGTTATTTTTCATAAGTACCCTTATTTTTGCCAAAAACACGCAAAATCAATCAATTCAAGAAAAACTGGCCGCATTGGAAGTTTCTTCTGGCGGGCGGTTAGGCTTATCGGCGATTGATACAGCAAATAGTATGCATATCCAATATCATGCTACTGATCGTTTTCCCATGTGCAGTACTTTTAAAGTCATGGATGTTGCCGCTATTTTGAAAAAAAGTGAAAGCAACCCTCACTTGCTTCAACAAACCATCACGTATACGAAGTCCGATATCGTTGGACCATGGAACCCTGTGACAGAAAAACATCTTGCCAGTGGTATGTCTGTTTCTGATCTCTGTGAAGCAGCAATCACGCAAAGTGATGATACAGCGGCCAATCTTCTGATGAAGCAAGTAGGTGACCCTCAAGCAGTGACGGCTTTTGCCCGCTCTATTGGCGATCATACCTTCAGACTGGATCGCTGGGAGCCCGAGTTAAACACTGCCATTCCAGGTGATCTGCGTGATACCACGACACCTGAGGCAATGACAATCAGTCTACAAAAATTAGTTCTTGGCAATGCGCTAGCTTTACCGCAACGCGAACAATTGCAAACCTGGTTAAAAGGTACGACAACTGGAAATTTCCGAATTCGAGCAGGTGTTCCAAAAGGCTGGATTGTTGGCGACAAAACGGGTGGTGGTAATGATTATGGCGTAACGAACGATATTGGGGTGATTTGGCCACCTCATTGTTCACCCATTGTCGTCACTATCCTTTTTACTCAAAATAAAAAAGATGCCCCTCATCGCGAAGATGTCGTTGCATCAGCCACACGCATATTGATAAGTGAATTTGAACGTACCGATCAGTGTCTTAAACAAGCAGCTGAAAAATGAGAGGCAGACTCCCACACGACGCGTAATCAACCCCATCGTTCAGACGGGCGCTAAACTTCGTATCTTCAGGTGCGATGGGTATACCTGTCCTCTTCGACGCGCTATGGCATGTCTGTGACACGTGTAAGAAGAGGATGACTCGACGAAATAATCTAATTAACCAATGCCTTACCACTTTTCAGCGTGCAAACACATTCATTGTTTTGATGGCTGTATTTGCACGATATTTTAGTCGTATTTTGGATAATAGTATTAAAAGCATTAAGGCAGGCACTAGGATCGTTAGCGGCACCCGTAATGATACTGCTTGTATAGGTGCAATCAGCAAAATCCTGACCTGTGGCACTGACTTCAAAGCCTGATACGGTTGGACAATTAACAAACACACCTTGACTAGCGAGCACGCTGGAGCTCACAAACAACAATATAAAAATTAGACGCGAATGGTATTTAACATCGAAAGAATGAAGCATTTTTTATCTTCCTTGATTAATGCTGACTATTTTACGCTTATTATGCCACTTGTTAGGAGTATTGCCCCGGATTGCGCTGCGCTGCATCCGGGCTACGATATTTCTTATCAAGCAAGATTTAGCTGCAATCTTAAATAAGGCCCTTGAAAACCAAAATTTTGTTGGTTAACGGTGCTATTGATAGTTGTTATATCATAGGTATCAGTTTCGATAGCATCAAAATAGTTCACTACTTGGTAGCCTGCTTGGAAATCTAAAGATGTCGTTGGATTAAAGCAGTGTTGATAATCTAAGCCTAATTTGGCATCTAATTCTGGTACCACATACCAATTTTTATCAAGATCTGTTGTAATAGGAAGATCTGAGCCCGATTGTGTTACTAAGCTCGCATTATCATAACCGACCTCAAGCGAACCACCAATGGTTCCAACAATGGAAAAAGCTTGGCCAAGCAAAAACTGCATGTCAACGCCGACTCTTGGACCCAATCCCTCATAATGCGAGCTGACCTGTGCCGTGGCTTGTGTGTGTGTGTCACTTTCGGTGGGGTTGTTATAATAGGTAGAATTATCACGATCGTTTAAATCAGCATAACGAATGCCTCCAAACGGATGTATATCAAGTTTTTGCCCTACTCGCAGATGCTGACCAAAAACGAAATCTGCTGCATTATATAATTGGTCTGTTTCACCTTTAATTTCATTCACGAAATCACGGCGCGCTGGGAGCAGTCCATAAGGCTCATTAAAGGTCTCTGTGCCAACGATCGTTGAGTCGCTGCTATCTTCCATATCCACATGCATATAAGAGACGGTAGCATCTCTATCATTACCTGCAAAATGGTAGGTTGCATCAAGCTCAACACCAGCATGATAATTTGAATCCACCGTTTGTTCGCTGATTTTGTTAGGATCGGTATTCGTATTTATTTCAGCGTATTGATATTGTGGTGCAGTAGATTGAACATACAAACCCTCTATGCCCAAAGACCAGAAGCTTGTGCTACCCCAAGCAAGCAAGGGAGTTCCGGTGGGCAAAACTACGGAGTTTCCTGGGCTACCAGCTAAGGCAAGGGTGCTAATACCAATAAGTCCTAAGCTTGTTACTATTTTTTTTAACATGGTTATTTATCCTTAAAAATGATTATATCTTAAGCAAAAGCTACTTGGGTTCGCAAATAAATGCCATGATACCCAAAATCCTCATTATTTAAACTGCTATTGACGTAGGCTGTACCCAAATAATCATGTTGATCAGCATTAAAATAATCAACAACTTGTTCTCCAAATTGGATATCAAAGCCGCGCATGGCTTTATTTAAATCATAGTGATAATTAATACCCATAGATTCATCTAACTCAGGAATAACGGCTGTTGTTTCATCATTTTTTTGTTCGCTGTCTGCCGTATTCGTATTGATGTGGTAGTTTTCATTCATATCACCCACCAACAACGAAGAGCCAAATGTACCAACGATAGAAAAGCCAGCAAACAAGTGCACATTTACGTCCATACCAGCTCGTGGGCCAAGACCATTGAAGGTACTATCAGACAAAAACTGGTTTTCTGTATTGTCGTTTGCATAATATCGTGCATTACCATCGATATCAATTTTTGCATAACGCAATCCCGCAAAAGGATGAAGTGTTACGCGCTGACCCACCGAAAGCAATTGTCCTGTGGTTAAGTCAGCTGCACGGTAATGATAGCTTGCCGTGCTATAAATATTTCCACCACCAGTGAGTATTAGGGGATTATTGCGGCCATTGATGCCGTATAATGTTGTTCCAGCAGGTGCTGCATAGTGCTCTGTGTCTGACATATTGAGGTCAGTATAAGCAACACGCACATCTCTGCCCGTATTGGCAAATTGGTAAGCAATATCAGCCTCCCATCCGTAATCATGTTCATTGTCAACGGATTCATTATGATATGTCGTTGGATTATCTGGATTAACAAGAGCCGCTTGCATAAATTGAAATTTATCAATCGGCATCATCATTTGCCCTTCTAAACCGATAGTCCACAAGCTGGAGGTTGCAGGAGCGGTTAGCACAACGCTCGAGGGTGGTGCAGCATTATTTCCTGGTTCGTCTGCAAGGACTAATTTGCTACTTGTGCATAATGTAAGCGCAAAAAATATTTTTTTAAACATGAATTACTCTCAGTAATAAATAGATTCTCTTATGCAAAAAAGGACCCATACTCCTCGGAATTGGATTTGCGAGTAGCATATGTCGATACATTCGCGTCTTCAGGCGCGATGAGTATAGAATATAATGTCATATAAAAAAAAAGGACCTAACGATGTTAAGTCCTTCTTCTTACGCAGAATCCATTAATTCAAATTAAGCAACGTTTAATTGCAATCTGAGGTAAGGACCGTTGTAGTTAAAGTCACTGGTATTGTTAACACTGTTAGCAAAAACAGAGTCACCAAAATCATTGCTTTCAGCATTGAAATAGTTAACTACTTGGTAACCGACTTGAATGTCCATTGAGGTATTTGGGTTAAATGCATGCATATAATCCAAACCTAATTTAGCATCCAATTCAGGAACGACAGCGGTGTAGCTATCATTGTCGAAGTCAGCATCAACTGGTATTGCTGTGGCATCAATATCAAAATGCGAATCCATGTTACCGACGAGCAACGCACCTGCAAAGGTACCAACCACAGAGAAGTTGTTACCTAAGTGAACACTTGCATCAATACCTGCGCGTGGACCTATACCTTCAAAATCGCTGTCGCCTTTGTAGGATGCAGTTACGCCTTCTACACCAGCTTCAGTTTCTTCATAGGTTGCTTTATTCGTGGTATCAATACTTGCAAATTGCAAGCCACCGAATGGATGCAAGGATAAACGATCGCCTACTGTCAACAATTGACCGAAGGTCAAGGTTGCAGCATTCAATGTTTGATCTACATCGGCTTCTGCTTCGTCAGAACCGAGTCCAGTAAGGAGAGGGCCATGAACGTTGTCAAGACCTGTATCTCCGCCTACTGAGTCAGAACCATCTTGGTTCAGGTAGGTGTAAGATGCGCTAACATCGCGGCTGCTGCCAGGGAATATATAGCTTACATCAACTTCACCACCCCAATTCCAATCATTACTCACGGATTGATTGTCTTGATCAACCACATCGGTGGTTGGAGACGTGTCAATCGTAGCATATTGGAAATTAGTATTGGATTCCATATAAAGGGCTTCCAAACCAAAACTCCAGGTACCGGTGCTGTCTGGTGCAATTACGGGAGTTCCTGTTGGAACAACCATATTATTACCAGGCGCGCCTGCCAATGCTACTGAACTTAAACCGATCATTGCCAAAGCTAAAGTAATACTTTTAGTCATCGCGTCAATCTTCCTTTTTTGAGATTTAACATCATTGATATCGCGTACATGCGGCGCGACTTACCCAATATGTCGCGGTCAGAAAACCATTAAAATTAACAGCTAACTAATCGCAACAATCTTATGATAAGCTTAAGTTAACCTAGATCTCAAACGATAGTGTCAATTATTTTGCAATTTGGTCCCATAAAAAAGATATTTTTTGAACAGCTGTATTTTTTTTGGCTTTAAAAGGCTGTTTTGTTCAAAAATTCCGCGAACAATCGTTCGGGATGATGGATACAAGGCGATGTGATTTGTCTTAAGAGGTATCAATTCTTTTCCATTCGCGATACAATCCCCTGCATGATAGATACTATTTTAGAACACTTAAATCCTGAGCAATATGCCGCCGTCACAGCCCCAAAAGGGCACGTGCTTGTGCTTGCGGGCGCCGGTAGTGGTAAAACGCGCGTATTGGTGCATCGTATTGCTTGGCTATTGACAGAGCAGTGTGAATCACCGCATTCAATTCTCGCGGTTACTTTTACCAATAAAGCCGCGGCTGAAATGCGTCATCGTCTTGAAGACTTGGTCGGGGCGTCGGGCCAACGCATGTGGCTGGGAACATTTCATAGTCTAGCGCATCGTATGCTCCGCCTGCACTGGCGTGACGCAGGTCTAGCCGAAAATTTTCAGATATTAGATAGTGAAGATCAATTACGATTGATCCGGCGAGTGATGAAAGAACTGAACATCGATGAAAAACAATCTCCTGCAAAACAGGCCCAATGGTATATCAGTAATAAAAAAGAAGAAGGCTTGCGACCTCATCATATAGAACACTATGGTGATCCATCGACACGAACACTGTTAATGATCTATCAGGCTTATGATGCTATTTGCCAACAAAATAGTTTAGTTGATTTTACCGAGCTGCTTTTACGCTGTCATGAGCTGCTTCTTGGACAGCCAGAAATCCTTGCGCATTATCAACAACGCTTCAATTATATATTGGTGGATGAGTTTCAGGATACTAATTCATTACAATATGCTTGGTTGCGACTTTTGGCGGGTGACAATGCCTGGGTCATGGTGGTGGGTGATGATGATCAGTCTATTTATGGCTGGCGCGGTGCGAAAGTTGAAAATATTAAGCAGTTTTGCGATAACTTCACGGATACGACGATCATCCGCCTGGAACAAAATTATCGCTCGACCAAAATTATTTTGGATGCGGCCAATCATATCATTAATAATAATAAAGGCCGTTTAGGGAAAAATTTGTGGACCGAACTCGTCGAGGGTGAACCGATCAGTGTTTATAATGCCTACAATGAGGTGGATGAGGCACGTTTTATTACAGCGCGTATACAACAGGCGATTGAACGTGGATTTTCTCCCACCGATATAGCTCTTTTGTATCGATCTAATGTTCAGTCGCGTACTCTTGAAGAAGCTTTGTTGCAAGCCGGTATTGCTTACCGTATTTATGGTGGCTTACGTTTTTATGATCGTGCTGAAATTAAAGATGCCTTAGCCTATTTACGTTTAGTGTATAATTCGCGCGATGATCAAGCCTTTGAACGAGCCGTGCAAACACCGCCGCGCGGTATCGGCGATAAAACGATGGAATTAATTCGTGAAACGGCTCGCGCGGGACAAATTTCATTATGGCAAGCAACCAAAGAGTTGCTCGAAACAAGCCAAATGACCAGTCGTGCCTCTAATGCCGTAGCGCAATTTTATACTTTAATTTCTGATATGCAAACAGACGCCGCTCCACTTGATTTGCACGCTATGCTCGATATGGTGATTACCCGCAGCGGATTGATTCCTCACTTTCAACAAGAACGAGGGGAAAAGGGGCAGGCACGGATTGAAAACTTATCGGAATTAATAGATGCCGCTCGTTTGTTTGCTTATGATGCTGACGATGAATTTCCCGTCATGGCAGCTTTCTTGGCACATGCGGCACTTGAGTCCGGTGAGCGACAATCGGCCGGTGATGATGCAGTTCAATTGATGACCCTGCACTCAGCCAAAGGCCTAGAGTTTCCCATTGTTTTTATGTGTGGAATGGAAGAAGGTCTCTTTCCCCACTATATGTGCTTGAACGATCCCAAGCAACTCGAAGAAGAACGGCGTTTATGCTATGTCGGTATGACACGCGCACGCAAAAAATTGTACCTGACCTACGCCGAAAGTCGTCGCTTGCACGGCAATGAAACCCGAAATCGTCCCTCACGTTTTTTGAAAGAATTACCTCCCGATTGTTATGAAGAAGTTCGCTTGCGCTCGCAAACGATTAAAACCGTCAGCCCCTTAAAACAATTAGCAGCACAATCGCAAGAAGAAAATAGAGAAGGATTAATGCTCGGACAGCGCGTTTATCACCAGCTCTTTGGTGAAGGCGTTATTCTCGATTTTGAAGGGGATGGTGCCCATAAACGCGTGCAAGTTCGCTTCGATAAAGTCGGCACCAAGTGGCTGGTTGCGTCGTTTGCTAAGTTGGTGCCGGTGTATGTATCGTAGCCCTCTCTGATGTAGCCTGGATAGAGCGCAGCGGAATCCGGGGAAAGAGCTCCGTAGCTATGAGGTCAGATTTTTGTTTTATATTTGACCACAATGGCGTCATTCCGTACGAAAGTCGCGATCGAAAGCGAGAAGAGCACTCAGCTTCATACGACTTGAGATACGGAATCCAAATCGGAGATCTTAAAAAAATTAAGCGCAGTCTCTGAAAATTCAATATTTACAGTGTTTTCAAGAGATTCATTTGTTTTTTTTCACAATTTCCATTTAGATTCCGTGTCTCACGCCGTATTCATTTCAGTGCTTTTATCGCCACCTTACGCGGCGTTCGCACGGAATGACCCCGATATTTTTCGTACGTCCCTCTAATCATAAAAATCTCTGCAAAGGTTAACTCGGGGGCTAAGGAAAATAAATTTCTACTAAACAGACGTACAAGTGCGAATTCATAGATATGCATTATTATGCTATACTGCATAATAATATGAAGTCTGTTTAGGGCAGTACTGATGTCTGCGGGAGCAGTGGCTATGGGGTGTTCGACTTTATTAATGATTCTGTTTCTTATAAGCCTTATTATTAAGGTAGGGAGTACTAGACAGATACCCGATGAAATTTTAATAAAAATAAGTGTCGGCATCCTGAGCTCATTGCTGCCCTAAGCAGATTTGGGAGTGAAGGTAGGTGGGCATTGGCTATTCTGATCGAAAATATTTTACTTTAAAACATTGGTATCTAGAATAACTCGTTTCATTTTTTACGTGCTTCGTCTATTGCATCGGCTAAAGCTGTTTTTGTAAGGCCTGCTTCATGCGCCGCTTTATGGGCTTTATCAATTAAAACAGTAAAATTTTTAATGCGTGGCTTTGAAATTACTTTCAGGATTAGAACATCTTTTTCGGCCACAACAATAAACTGATCACCTGTATGTAATCCCATTTGTGTGCGGATCTCATCAGGTATTACAACTTGGCCTTTGGATGATAGTTTCGTGGTTGATAGTGTATTCATGATTCCCCCTCGTCTTACTAGTAAGATTGTAGACGATGGCGATATAATAAGCAAGAAGTATAAATCTTAGAAGGCTTGTCTATTAGTTATGCCCCTGCATCAAAGAATTGACAGAAATATCTTCATCAATATCTGGCCAATGCACCCCGGTACCATGGCCTATTAAACGCCAGTTATTACGTTCAACTTCATTCGCATCTCTTAATCGTGGAAACCATTCTAAAGGGGCTGAAATTTCTCTACCGTTAGCGAGAACAAAATGTAGTGATGTAGGCGTAAGGCTCATATCAATGGCGTGATTGTTAACTTGTCTGTTTATATCAGATATTGATTTCATTTTTGATCACTTAACCCAGAAATCAATATTTCTCGCTGTCGTCCATCCTTACTTTTAATAATAATTCGCTCGCCTCGTTCAACGGCATTAATAAGTAAAACACTTATTTCAATTGCTCGCCTAATAGTATCTGAAAAGCTTGGGGCATGGACTTTTGCTTGTAACCGCAAAACTTGCTCCCTTGTCTGTTCCTTCATTCGTACTTGAACAATTTCGATTCCACTCATTTTTTTAACCTCATCCACGCCCTGTATTTGCAGTATACCAATAGTGCATAAAAAAACAAATACAATTCGATTTTAACGAACCTTTTGTTAAATTAATATATCGAGGATATACTCATCTCTGAATGAAGGAATTACCCATGGATATGTATAAAACCCTTTCACATTGGCTTAAACAACAGCAAACTCCAATGACTGAACAGCTTCTTGCCTGGTCACAAATAAATTCTGGCACATTTCACCTCGCGGGTTTAAATCGCATGGCTGATGCTTTGGTCGAGGCTTTTTCTCCCCTGAATGCCAAATTTGACCGTATTGCACTTTCCCCTTACGAAAGTATCGATGATGCAGGACACACTATCAGTAAACCATTGGGCTCGGCCTTGTCTTTTGTCAAATGGCCTGATGCACCTATTCAAGTTTTGCTTTGCGGCCATATGGATACAGTTTTTGGGGAATCCAGCGCATTTCAAACCTATCAATTTATCGATGATAATACCCTCAATGGCCCTGGTGTGACCGATATGAAGGGTGGTTTACTGATCATGCTTTATGCCTTGCAAGCTGTAGAACAATTTGCTGACCCTGGTGCTATCGGCTGGCGAGTATTAATCAATTCAGACGAAGAAATTGGCTCACCTGGTTCGGCACCGTTATTCAAGACATTTGCTCCCAGTTATCACTACGGCCTTGTTTTTGAACCTGCACTCACGCCCGATGGCGTATTTGCTGGTCGACGCAAAGGCAGTGGCAACTTTAGCTTGATAGTGCGTGGTGTTTCAGCGCATGTGGGGCGTGCTTTTGATGAAGGACGCAATGCTATTGTTGCCCTCGCGCATTTGATGCAAGCACTTGATGCTCTCAATGGGCAGCGTGAAGCGGTGACGATTAATATCGGTTATTGTCATGGTGGTGGTGTGTTAAATAGCGTACCTGATTTAGCCATTGGTAAATTAAATGTCCGAACTTTTTATCTTGAAGATGCCGCATGGTTTTATCAGCAACTGGAACAACTCATTGAAACTATTTCCAAACAATTTAACGTGCAGGTAGAATGGCAGGGGGGCTTTGGGCGCCCACCTAAATTAATGGATGAAAAACACATGGCTTTTTATCAGCGCTTAGCCAAAGTATCAAACGATATGGGTTTATCTGCAAGCTGGCAAGCAACAGGGGGTTGTTGTGATGGAAATAATCTTGCGTCACTGGGTTTACCCACGATAGATACCTTGGGTGCACGTGGCGGCGCCATTCATACGGATAAAGAATTTATTTTGCTGGATAGTTTAGCCGAGCGCGCTGAATTAACAGCGCGCTTATTGATAGAGATTGCGCAATGATAGTACGCATGGCCAATGAACATGATATACCAGCAATTGCACATTTTGCAGAATTATTGCATGGAAAGTTAAATAGTCTGCCTATGGACAAGGCTGTGATCGCCCATAAAATAAAGCGCTCTTGTGTGAGTCTTACTAAAAAAATTGTATCGCCGGGTAGTGAGCTTTATTTTTTTGTGCTAGAAAATTTAGCGACAAAACACGTAGTTGGCTGTGCCGCTATTGAGGCCTGTGTGGGATTAACTCAACCCTTTTATACCTATCGTATTTCTCAACTTGAGCATATTTCACCGACGTTGAATTATCGTCAAACCGTTAAATTATTAGAATTAAATACGGATCTTAATAAAACAACAGAGTTATGTTCCTTATATTTGTTACCTGATTACCGGGAAAAAAATAATGGAAAATTATTATCACTGTCACGTTTATTATTTATGACGAATTTTCCAGAACGCTTTACTGATCGTGTTTTTGCCGATATACGTGGCTTTTCAATTAAAAAACATCAACCATCTTTTTGGCAGCATGTTATCAAGCACTTTATGCCTTTTGATTTCGCTGAAGCAGATAAATTAACGGGTCTTGAGCAACGTCAATTTATCAGTGATTTGATGCCAAAATTTCCGTTGTATATTGATTTATTACCTACGGATGCGCAAGCAGTAATAGGACGTCCTCATCCTAAAGCGATGCCCGCTAAAAAAATGCTTGAAGATGAAGGTTTCCATTCACACGATTATGTAAATATCTTTGATGCGGGCCCTACCTTAACCGCTTTCAGGAACAATATTAAAACGATTAATGAAGTGCGTTTAGTTAAAATAAAAAAAGTGGATGCTACATTAAACAACGATATGAAACATTATTTACTCGCCACAACGACACTGGATTTTCGCGCTACAGTAGATAATGCAATTATCGAGGAAAATGAACATATTATTATTACGCCAAGAACAGCCGATGCATTGAAGGTTGGCGTTAATGATTGCCTGTTATACCGGACTATGAATTAATAGTTTTTTATACTCTGCGCACTTCAAGGTCAGCCCCCGTGCCAATCCAAACGCGGGCAACCACGGGGGGATTGCCCCTACGTCAACAGCGCCTAGCCGAAAAATTGGCAGGAAAGCCAATTTTGACGGCTGCAAGTCGCCCCGAAGGGGCGAGGGCCATGGATGGCCCGAGTCAAAACTGAATTGCTTTGAGTATATAAAAAAATAGCGTAAAATATATACTAACTAAAAATCCCAAGAATAACACCTCAAGCAGGGGAAAATATCATGACCTCTACCATTGTTACCTTAAATGCCCGATTTGGGAAAAAACCACCTGTTTTGACCCAGTACAATCAAAATCCCAATCGAGTGGCTATCAAAGGCGATGGGCATGGGAATTGGCATAATATTCTAGTGGATATGCAAATTCACGGCTTTGTCACGTTGACGGATGAGGAGCTTAATTATTTCGATGCGTTTTATTTAAAGCCGCTCAAGGCGCTAACAAGAGCGGATATTGAAGAATTTTGGTCAAAGATAAAAGCGATGAAATTCGAAAACGGTGGTTCATATAAGCTTGCGGGGGATTTGACCGCTGATCGAGGTGATGGCGATCAATGTGATGCCTTTATGTTGATATTGATCCACGAAATGGTCGAAAATGGCATTAGGATAGAATCCGCTCCTCAACTTACGGGCATTACGATATCGAATCATTGTCAAACATTTATAGAGGCTTGGAGTAGGAATTTTGCATTCGATACTACATGGAGCGATCGAACGCCAGGAAACCGATGCAGTGATATATATTATGTCTCCGATATTACCGTAAATGGTCAGGATAACTCCTTACAAGCATTGGGTTATTTATTAGAAAATAATCTCTTCACACTAGACGATTTGAATATCGTCTTACCCAGTTATTTAAAATTGCTTAAACTAATCGATTATTTGATGCCACCCGATAAACAATCTATTGCACTTTTAACGCATGCTCCTTGTCCGATTGGTAAAGATCAAGAGGAGTGCCAAAAAGCACAAGAAGAACACCGAAAAGAACTAATAGGACAATATCAAAAAATTGCAACCTATATAGGCGTTTCAGGTTTTGATGACTCCACCCCTATAAGCTTAGCGCGTTCAATTGATGTAATGAACGAACAGTACCAGGAGCTTCTCGGGGATAAAGATAGACGCGTAATAGACATTGATAAAGACTCACCTTTATTTCGTTTGATTTGGTCGCGTTGGGGAAGTCGAGATAAAGCTGAGCGGTTAACAAAAGAGGAAAAAAACCAAATAAAAGCGACGCATAATGGTTATCCTGTTTATTATATCCATGGTCATGATGGCCCTATATCTGTTCCTCGAGATAAACGCGATTTTGTGATTTCACTAGATTCTATCTATGCCAAATCCTTCAGTAGTTATTGGGAGGACTTAATTGTCTTTAGTTGGGATGGTGACGCGCTTGAATTTCAGAAAATTAATGCAAAGCAAGATAGTCATACTTTCCTTGGGATGCTTCATTCTTATATAAAACAAAAAAACATTAAAGAATTTAAAAAGACGTTAAATACGCTTTCAAGTGAAGAAGGTTATTTCGATAAAATTGATCTAGAATGGCTTTTTGATAAAGCAAGGACGATAGAGCATGTTGAAACAACCAATATTGTTACCGCATTTTACAATAAAAACATTGAGCATCTCAATCAATGTAAGGTTTTAGTTTTATATGAAAATGGAGAAGTAAATCTCTCTAATAATAGGGCGGACGCTTTATTACAAGATACTCGCGAAAATGCCGTAACAAATGAAGCCGACAAAGCAAATTCAAAAGAAAATACCGACCTATTAGCGAAACAGCGCGAAAATACTCCTGCGGATAAAAGTGAAAAGCGTAAGCCAATTAGTTTAAATAATGAATGCATACCAAATAAAACTCAAAATGATTCTGAACAAAAAACTCCTCTTTTAAAGTCAAAACCTGAGGGCGTTTTCTTCAATAAGGTGCGCACACCGATTGTTGCGGCAACCACGGTTAGTTGTGCAATCGTTTCGGCGACATTAATGTACAAATTTGGTGTATGTGCACTCACCATCGGTATTGCAAGCGTTTATCTACCACCTGTTGCAGCGCTTGTCGCAGCGACTATCCTCGCGATTGGGGCAGCATTAGCAAGTGCTGCTGCAGGTGGATTGCTTCTTTATGGTTTGTATCGAGGATATAAGGGGTGCACGTCTGTGCCAGACGTGCAAAACGAAACATCTCCAACTTTAACGTAAGGTGTTAAATCGTAAAGTCTGCATCATTAGATTCTTGTAAATTGAACGGTTTTATTGTCGATGCTGACTGAGGCGCAAAAAAACGTGCTCGACACTCTTGGATAGCCGTTCCCAGCGCACTCATTAAAAATGCGCTGATCAACCCTGCGCCAAGTCCTGCTGCAATCGCAATAACGGGATTGAGGGTAATTAATCCTACGAATCCTGCCACGACTAAACCAACACCTGTTGCAGCCGTACTCGAGGGGACTAAAACTTCAGCCGTGTAATGCGTCTTTTTTGATTTTTCCGCAGAACTTGATGACAGTTGCGGCTTTGGCTCTTCATTCATTTGGTTATATACAGCCTCAATGCCTCTTTTCTGCTGTGCACTGGTTTCAAAATAAGTCATACTGTTGTCGAATGCATATTCTTTTGCCTCTCCTTCAACTGTATAGGTAACAGTCTTATTGGACGTAGTAGGTTTATAATCCGTTTTAGTGGCCACCAATATCAGTTGGAGATTATTTAAATTCGTATGGTTATTCTCTACGTGCAGTCGCCAATCTTCGATTTTTTCGAAGGTACGCCTATCATTGATATTAAAGCAAAAAATAATGGTATCAAACTGTTGAAGGTATTCTGCATTCGCAGATTTTTTAAAAGTACCCAAATCTCCAGGTACATCATGAATCCACGATATAATATTACCGTCTACAGATTCTTTTATAGCTTTCCGCCTGAGGGGTTCATCAGTTTTATTATAATTAGGGTTGAATGAGTGGCTTGGATAATATAGACAATCCCAGAGCGCCGTTTTACCAACACCACGCTCGCCTACCAATAGAATGTTTTTTGTAATTTCTCTATTTTGCTTATTTGTTTTTCCCATGATTCCCCCAGATGACTAAAAATAATGTATGCGCTATCTGCTTGAAATACTGAAGAAAGCGGAACTTCATCTATAAAATAATTGATGATTATAGGGATTGTAGTCTATTAATCTTACCAAATACTTAAGAAAATATATATTTTTAAGGATTTTGGCGTATAGGAGCGGTTAATTACTTATTTCGATGTCCGTACACTTTCAGATCCTCAGGCGGCCATTCCTCATATTGTGGCAAGTCATCGGTAATCTCATACTAGGGGCTTTTGAACCGAAAAAAATATGCATTTCCGGCCCTCGACCAGGATCTTGATAAAGAGTATCATTACCCATAAATTTGAAAAAGGAAAATATCATGGTAATACGAGTAGCGATTAATGGTTTTGGGCGCATCGGTCGTAATACATTACGGGCCTTGTATGAGTCCAAAAGACAAGATATTAAAGTCGTTGCAGTCAATGACTTAGCTAATATTGAAATGAATGCGCATTTATTGCGTTATGATAGCACGCATGGCCAGTTTAATGGTGATGTACAAATTGAAGGTAATGATCTGGTTGTGAATGGCGATTTGATACATTTCACGGCTGAGCGCGATCCGGCTAAATTACCTTGGGCTGCTGAGAAGGTTGATGTCGTGTTTGAATGCACGGGCCTATTTACCACGAAGGAAAAAGCGTCGCAACATATCACCGCTGGAGCAAAAAAAGTTATTATTTCTGCCCCAGGTGGCAAAGATGTGGATGCGACCATCGTCTTTGGGGTGAATGACAAAACGCTCAAAGCCAGCGACACCGTGATTTCAAATGCCTCATGTACCACCAATTGCCTTGCACCGTTGGTCAAACCCTTGAATGATAAATTGGGCATAGAGCGCGGGTTAATGACAACCATACATGCCTATACCAATGATCAGGTGTTAGTCGATGCGATTCATAGCGATCCACGTCGCGCACGATCAGCAACACAATCCATGATTCCCACCAAAACTGGCGCGGCAGCTGCCGTGGGTTTAGTTTTGCCTGAGCTAAATGGTAAGCTTGATGGCTTGGCAGTACGTGTGCCTACCTTGAATGTGTCGCTTGTCGACCTGACGTTTACGGCGAAGCGTGATACCACCGTGCAAGAAGTGAATAGCATTTTAAAACATGCCGCTGATAATGAGTTAAAAGGTATTCTCGTTTATAATACCGAGCCTTTAGTTTCCATCGATTTCAATCATAATCCCGCTTCATCGATTTTTGATGCGAGCGAAACGCGCGTGATTGGCAATATGGTTAAAGTGATGGCTTGGTATGATAATGAATGGGGCTTTTCCAATCGCATGCTCGATACCTGTGTTGCTTTTTACGGAGCGAAAAACTAGCTATGTTGTCCATCCTATCCATCGATTTACATCATAAACGCGTGATGATCCGTGAAGATTTTAATGTACCACAAAATGAAAAGGGGCAAATAACCAGTGATGTGCGCATACGCGCCGCATTGCCCACACTTCGTTATGCCCTGGATCATGGAGCCAAGGTTATATTGTTATCTCATTTAGGCCGACCTACTGAAGGCCGCTATGATGCTCAGTATTCCTTAGCGCCCGTTGCTGAAAGATTATCTCAGTTATTGAAGCAGCCGGTTCGTCTCGTCAAAAACTGGTTAGAAGGCATTGATATTGCAGATGGTGAGGTTGTGCTCTGTGAAAATGTGCGTTTCAATGTTGGTGAGAATGCAGATGATGACGTATTGGCTCAAAAAATGGCG
>JAIELR010000080.1 GCA_019752835.1 Gammaproteobacteria bacterium
AAAATAAGAGCCCATACCATAAATACTGCCATAATCCATAAGATCGGCTTTTTGAAAGCCTGCTTTACCCGCAATAATGTCCTCTTGAGCCATCACCATTTGGCCAGTAGCAGTGACAAATTGTTTAGGCAATGGCGGTGCTTCTTGATATGTTCTATAAGTCCCCCAAGCTACCACGGCAAAGCACACGAATGCCATTAGCAACAAAAACCATTTAAGAACGTTCGCTATTCTGTCTGGCTCAAAATTTATTGGCTTAGCCGTTAGATTAAGTTTGTTTTCCATTATCCTATTTTCCTTTTTGTATCGTTAAAGTCGGGCAAAGAGATAAAAATAACACTTTTGAAGCCTTCTTTATTACGATTCACTAAGCCGCGGCTTTTTCTAGGAAAGCCTGGTGCAATTGTTTGAGTTCACCTGCTAATTGAGCCTTTTCTTGCCCTAAAATCCATTTTTCATTGGCCAGTAATTTATTTTGCCCAACCGTTTCATCTAGTTGTGATTTTACCATGGATAGCTGCTCATTTAACACCGCTATTTCGGCTTGCAAAACCATGATTTTTTCAATTTGTGTTTTTGATTCCACGCTTAATGTTTCGTGTTTTTCTTCCCAGTGCTGGCAATTTTCGCCCTTCTGTGCAAGCAATAATTTCGTTTTATTCAGTTCTATGCCTATATTTTCATAACCCTGGCGATTGCTATCATTTTGCAAAAGCAAAGAATCAGACTCATGTTGCAGCTTAATGAACTTTTTATCTAGATCATTTTTTTCTTGATCTAAGGTTTTATTGGCTAATTTTAGATCTGCAATATCTTTTTCTAGTCGTCGCCGCTCTTCTTCGTTACGTAAATTATCAGCTTGCCGTTGTTCAACCATTGCGGCCCTATAATACTCTAAATTCGTCTGAATTTGCTGATTCTGCTTGTGTAATTCATCTATGCGAAGGTCTTTTTCATTTAATTTTTGTTCCAACCCAACTATCTGCGATTCTAGAATCGCTATAGTTGTTTTTGTGGGAGATAACATTTGTTCCAACACGGCTTTTTCTTGAGTTAAGGCATAAACGGATTGTTTAAGCTCTGCTTCACTTTGCAGAAGTCGGTTATTTTCTTTTTGCTGTTCTTCTATCATTCGATTAAGCTCAGCACTGGTTTGAATAGCCGTGCCTTGTATGGTTGCTATTTGGCTTTCAGCCTGCGACATAACACGCTCCCACAACCCTTTTAGCAGTCCAACCAACTCTTCTGGCAAATGCTCTTTGCTGGCGATTTGTTGGGTTATTTCTTGCTTATCACGCCAAACACGTAAGTGGCCCGCGATGGTGCTATTGCTGCCGGTCTTCAGAATGATGCGACACCGCTCGATGGTGGGCTCATGCCCGCTGGCAATCAGTTGTTCGGCGGCTCTAGCCACCTCGTGGTAACTGATCCCGGATCTGGACATGGTTTTTAACTCCTGCGTATTTCATATCGTTTAACATTGCTCATTTTATAACGTTATATCATGATAATGCAAGCCCTTATTTTGAACAAAATCAACTATCTATAACCATCGTTATCAATACTTATATGTTAACTTCTGAAAACCGTTACTGTAAAATACCGTAAAACCAGGGACCACCCCACTAAAATTGTAAGGAGCCTTAAAATTGCTTGCTAAATTACCCCAAAAAACCGAAGAAAACGCCCTATCCAGCGTTTTAGCACCACAACAGGATGCACCACAGCACTATATCCACTCTGCAACCAGCCACAATACCCGTTTAGCTTATCAAGCCGATATCCGCCATTTTGAACGTTGGGGAGGCCATCTTCCTGCCAGCACGGACAGTGTTTTGCGCTATTTGCATACTTTTGCATCAATACTTAACCCAAATACCCTGGCAAGGCGGTTAATTGCCCTTAAATATTGGCATGAGTACCAAGGTTTTTCCGATCCCACTTACTCTCCACTGGTGACAAAGACTTTATCGGGGATCACACGCATACATGGTAAACCTAAGGATAAAGCCCCACCGCTACTGCCAGAGAAATTGTTACAGATCGTACGCCACTTGGCAGAAAACACTACATTACAAGCACTCCGAGATAGCGCATTGCTGCAAACAGGATTTCTAGGAGCATTTAGGCGCAGTGAGCTTGTTCAGCTCCAAGTCGAGCATATTGACTGGCAAGCACAAGGTATTGAGATCCTGTTACCATCTTCTAAAACGGATCAAACCCATGTGGGTCAGTATTGTGCTATTCCCTATGGCAATGACAAACTGTGCGCTGTCCGCGCTATACAATGTTGGTTAGAGCAAGCAAATATCCAAGCTGGACCCGTTTTTCGCCGTATTTATCGTAATAATAAAATCGGCAAGACAGGCATAGCGGTATTATCTGTCAATCATATACTTCAAAGAAACGCCGAATCGGCTGGATTAGAGAATGCCAAACAATTTAGCAGTCACAGTCTGCGTAGAGGATTTGCTACAGCTGCTAGCCGTAATGGTGTTTCACTTCAATCCATTATGCAGCAAGGGCGTTGGAAGCAAGTCAGTACGGTTATGGAATATATTGAGGCAGCGGGACGTTTTGAAAATAATGCTGCTGATCAAGTGCTGCAGCACCTTGAAAAAACACTATCAGATAGGAAAACTGCATGTTAGCAACCAATGAGAGGCTTACTCTTTTATCGGAGGCAGAGCAAGCTGCTCTTTATGAACGCCCCGATTTTGATGATGAACAACGTTTGGAATATTTGAATCTAACGCAAGAAGAATTGGCATTGGTATATAGCCGTACTGATCTGTCAGCTAAAATCCATTGTGCATTGCAAATAGGCTATTTTAAAGCCATGCATTTATTTTTCCATATTGCTTGGTCAGATGTTAAAGAAGATTATAGCTTCGTCTTGGAACAATATTTTCAAAATGAGGCTTTTCGCCCTAACGCCATTACAAAACACCAGTATTACGCACAATACGAAATAATAGCAAAGCATTTTGGTTATCAGTTATGGGCAAAAGAGTTTGAACCCTTAGTGTTTAAACAGATAGAGCTACTGCTTCGAAAAGACGTTAGTCCTCAATTTATTGTGATGGAACTACTGATCTTCTTACGAGAAAAAAGGATCATGCGCCCAAAATACACGACGCTTCAGGTTATTTTGAGTCGGGCATTGACTACAGAGAGAAAGCGGTTACTAACAATAATAGGCGAATCTACAAATAAAGAAGATAGGCTTCGTTTGAACAATTTATTGCTGGAAGAAGAAACTTTATCCGGGTTGGCAAATATCAAGACTGATACAAAAGACTTTAAAGCGCGCATGATGAGTGCCGAGCGAGACAAACTTATCACAATAAAACCATTGTATCTATTGGCTAAATCCCTATTGCTAAAGCTGAATCTATCACAACAAAATATCGCATACTATGCAAGCCTTGTTCATTACTACACCATCCATGATTTGCGAGAACGGATTAAACAAGAACAAGCTCATCTCTATCTTATATGCTATATCTGGAAACGGTACAGACAATTAGCAGATAATTTAATAGACGCATTCTGTTTCCATCTAGGACAATTTGAGACTGAGCTTAAAACAAAGGCTAAGGAAGCTCATTCTTTGCATGTAATGGGCCAACGAGTAGAATTAATGGTTATGCGACAATTAGCAAGTCTCTTTGTGGTAGATGAACTGTCTGACGATCTCCGCTTCGGAGATGTGCGTTTAAAAGCTTTTTCAATTATCCCCAAAGACGAGTTAAAGGAGCAGGTATCAGACCTCAGAGAAAAAGAGCTTAAGGAAATTGATTTTAAATGGGAGATGGTTGATAAACACTTTCACAGATTTAAGCTCCACCTACGCCCATTAGTACAAGCGCTAGACTTTTCTAGTATATCTGAGAATAGCCATTGGTTACAGGCTATCAACTGGCTAAAAGAAGTATTTGCTCTCAATAAGCAATTAGATACATATCCTCTTGATGATTGCCCAGAAAAAACACTACCAAAACGGTTGAAAACTTATCTCATTAACACCAACACCAAAAATAAACACAAGCTGTATGCTGACCGTTATGAATTTTGGGTATATAGACAACTGAAAAAATGCCTGAAGTCCGGTAATCTTCATTTGGAAGACAGCATTCACTACCGATCTCTACAGCAAGAATTGAATGAAGCCTTTGAAAAGGGCGCACTAACTCAACCATTAGATATTCCCGCATTAAAAACTCCCATTGCTCAACTTCTAGATGCACGATTTTCTGAGTTAAAAGAGCTGTGGTTACGGTTTAACAATGACTTAAGCCAAGGAAAACTTAAACACCTGCATTTTGATGAAAAGACTAAAACCTTACATTTTAAAAAGTCTAAGGATGAAAAAAACCAGGATCTACAACATCGTTTCTATGAGCAATTGCCATTACGCGATATTACTGACGTACTTCGATTCGTTAACAACGGTAGTCATTATTCATCCGTTTTCACACACATACAGCCACGTTATGAAAAAATACCGGTGGATGAAAATACCTTGAACGCAACCATTATTGCGCAAGCTTTGAATAATGGCAATTATAATATGGTAGATATTTCAGAGATTCCTTATGATAGCCTGAATGATACCTATGAATCACGTGTTCGATTACAAACCTTAAAAAACGCAAATGATCTCATCAGTGAAGGCATTTCAAATATGCCTGTTTTTTCATTTTACCCATTAGATATGCTGATCCTTTATGCGGGATTAGATGGACAAAAATACGAAGTCCAAACGGACACGATCAAAGCTAGACGGTCTAAAAAGTATTTTAAAAAAGGGAAGGGAGTTGTCGCTTATACAATGCTATGCAATCATATTCCATTACAGGTTGAACTGATCGGGGCGCACGATCATGAGAGCTACTTTGCTTTTGATATTTGGTACAATAACTCTACTAGTATCACGCCTAATGTACTTACCGGCGATATGCACATCATTAACAAAGCCAACTTTGCGATCATGGACTGGTTTGGTGGAAGTTTATATCCACGGTTTACAAACTTACAAACACAAACAAAACACCTATATTGTAGCGATGATCCAACGCAATATAATGGATGGCTTATTCATCCAGTAAGTCAAATTAATAGGCAATTAATTGAAGAAGAATGGCCCAACATCAAACGAATCATTGTTGCATTAGGATTAAAAGAAATTAGTCAGAGTACGTTAATCAAGAAATTATGCACTTATACTACGGATAATCACACTCGTAGAGCAATTTTTGAATATGACAAGCTAATTCGCAGCATTTATACTCTAAACTATATGCAAGATCGCAAGTTACAACGTGATGTACACCGGTCACAAAATCGAATAGAATCTTATCATCAACTACGTGCCGCTATTGCCACTGCGTATGGTAAAAAGCATCTGATTGGTCGTGGCGAACGTGAAATTGAAATTAGTAATCAATGCGGCAGACTGATTGCCAATGCGATTATTTATTACAACTCCGCTATACTATCCAAGCTAAAAGTAAAATATGAAGCTGAGGGTAATCATAAGGCTTTGGCTCTTTTGAAGAAAATTTCACCGGTAGCCTGGCAGCACATCAATTTTCATGGGCATTTTATTTTTTCTAGTGATGCATCAATTGTAGACATTGATGCTATGATAAGTAACCTGATCCTGGAAAACCGGGAGAATACGGTTGTGTTTAAAAAGTATCCTGAACCTTTGATGGTTTAGCGATGTATTTTCTAGGAAAGCTGACTTAGTTGTCACGAGAAATGAAGAAATGCATGAAAAGGCAAAGGTCTACATAGCGCTGATATTATAGATATTGCTACAGTAAAAGGAAAAGCAGAACTAAAATCTATGCTCTTGCTCTTGTATTAGAGTTTACTTTTGTATAGAATTTGGTTAGGATTAAAACAAAGAATATTTGAGGAAATCATTAAAGCACAGAGAGAGTTGAGTGAAGTCTATAAGGTATTATGCTGCCGTACTGAAAAAACACGCTAAATGGTTTGGGATTTTAAAATCAAGATTAGGAGTATTAAAAAAATGTCTCCAAGTTTCTTTATTCAGCCTAATTTAAGGACAGTTGTATGAAGCAATTCAAACTTAGTTATAAACTATAAACACTCTGGTGAATTACTTCAGTAATTTATTAACCTAAGGACGGAAAGTAATATGATCGAAATCATCCCAAATTGGCATCCCATTTTTGTTAATTTTACAGTGGCTTTGTTTAGTACTTCTGTAGGATTTTATACTTTAGCATATCTACTTCCAAAATTTAGGCTTTTTCCAAAATTAGTCCCCGATTTTGAGATAGTAGCGCGATGGTGTTTATGGGTCGTTGGCATAGTCGTTATTGTTACCGTTTTGGCTGGTCTGTATGCTTATAATACCGTTAGACATGATGCCCCTTCCCATCTGGCAATGACGAACCATCGTAATTGGGCTATGCCCACTGCAGGTGCAATGGTTCTAGTTGCAATATATTCTTTATGGCGTACCTATCAGCAGAAAGGCGTCACTATTGCATTCATTCTTGTCTTACTTGTTGTGCAAGGATTGCTATTGTCCACTGCATGGCGTGGTGCAGAGGTTGTATTTCGTTATGGTGTGGGTGTAATGTCCTTGCCTAAAGCTGATCATCATCATGCAGGAGAAACAACAGGAACTAAAATGGATGATTCAACGATGCCTCTCATGAAAAATCATGAACATAGCAATTCTCAGAATGATCACACACCATAACTAATCATTAAGGGTTTTTAATGAAAATTTTTTTAGCTGTCCTTGCAGGCTTACTTTTTATAACAAACGCCTTTGCAACAGATCGCGTTATTGATTTAGTAATAGGTTACAAAACAGTCTATTTTGCTGGAAAACCAGAAACTGCAATAGCGGTCAATAATCAGATCCCAGCACCTACTTTACATTTTAAAGAAGGTGATCATGTCACTATCAATGTTTACAATAAGTTAAATCAAGAAACAGCCATTCATTGGCATGGCCTTATTGTGCCATGGCAGATGGATGGTGTTTTAGGCATCAATCAACGGGGTATTCCACCCGGTGGCGTTTTTCATTATAAATTTACTGTGCATCAATCTGGGACTTACTGGTACCATGCACATGCAGGACTTCAAGAGCAACAAGGGCTATATGGCACCTTTCTAATTGATCCAATAAAGAAGGAACCTTACAAATATACTAAGGATTATACTATTGTTTTATCGGATTGGAGCAACACTGCTCCAGAGAAAATTCTGGATAACTTAAAAAAAGAAGGTGATTATTATTCTCCTAACTTCCCGTTGCAACCGTCACTCGTAAAATTTATCCACGATTATCACAAGGCCTCAAAAGAAGAACGTCAACAGCTCATTGATGATTATAAAATGATGCAGCAAATGCGGATGAGCATTTATGATATGAGTGATGTAGCCTACGATGCTTTTTTACTGAATGGGCAGCCTAACTCAAATCCCTGGACCGCCCCTGTGAAGATAGGAGACACCGTTCGTTTACGATTTATTGGTGCAGGAGGCAGTACTATTTTTCATGTAAAGATCCCCAATACCATTATGCAAATGATACATGTCGAAGGTAATGATATTAAGCCCTATCCTGTGAGTGATTTTACTATAGCTCCAGGGGAAACTTACGACGTATTGGTTAAAATTAAAAATAACGACCCTTATATTATTTACGCAGAATCAATGGATACTGTAGGCGTAGCTTATGGTGCATTAGTGACTTATTCAGACCAAACTGTTCCTTACAAGGAAGTTAAGCCTTTTCCAGAGCCATTGCCTGTAACAAGAGGGATGATGTCCATGATGATGGGCAATATGAAGCGAGGTGTATTGCCCTCTACTCAGGCAATGGATGCACCTGTTACAAACAGCAATAATCAAACACACTCCATGAATGCAATGTCGCACGAAATGAAAATGAAAGACTCAATGGATATGAATAACACTACGCCTATGAATCATTCAATGGATATGAATAACACTACGCCTATGAATCATTCAATGGATATGAGTAACACTACCCCTATGAATCATTCAATGGACATGAGTAACACTATGCCTATGAATCATTCAATGGACATGAGTAACACTATGCCTATGAATCATTCAATGGATATGAGTAATACTACGCCTATGAGTCATTCAATGGATATGAGTAACACTACGCCTATGAGCCATTCAATGGATATGAGTAACACTACGCCCATGAATCATTCAATGGATATGAGCATGCCAACCGAATCAACCCTAATAGGTGATAGCATTTCTCCACCCAATTCAAATTGGGCCACTACATCAGGAACAAAATATGAAAATTTAACCGCTGCAGTTGAAACGAATGACCCCAATAAACCGATAGCGGGGGTTATTAACATGGAATTATTTGGTTATATGGATCGATACATTTGGTTTATTAACGGAGTTCCTGAAGATAAGGCGCATCCTATTATCTTAGCACCAGGGAAGCGGTATCGTTTTGTATTTACTAATACTTCAATGATGCATCATCCTATGCATATTCATGGTCATTGGTTTATTTTACGTGAAGGCAAAGGAGCTTATGATCCATTATTGCATACCATTGATGTGCCCCCGGGCGCTACTATCACGGCTGATGTAGATACAGATGCAAGCGGTCAATGGATCTTCCATTGTCATTTGCTGTACCACATGATGTCTGGTATGGCACGCACATTTCAATATTCGACTTTATTAGAAATAACTCAAGATAAAGCTACACCACAAGATATAATTCAACAAACACCCTACCATAATCGACCTATAGTCAGAGTAGATGAAGCCCTACCCATAGATACATCACTCGTTAAGCATCCCATGGCGCATCCAGATAGTTTATGGCTCTCTAATTTTTTAGATATAGGCATAAGTCCCATAGCGAATGATCAAAAAGCTACTTTTAAAGGGTTGTATGGATCAGATTATAATAAATTAGAACTATTTTCCAATGATGCTGAGATTAGAAATGGAACAGTTGAAAGTGCAGACATGGATATTTTTTACTGGCATTTACTGGATCAGTTTTGGGCTATCAAAGGCGGCGCTAATTACGTTTATCGCCCCGCACAAACTCCGTATTGGCAGCCAGGTTTAGGCATAGAAGGTTTAATGCCTTATTTTATTGATACGGATGTTAGGACTTATTATCATGACGGCAGTGAGAAGTTGGATTTGGAGTTATCACGAGACACACAAATTACCAATAATTTCTTTATTAGAGCAGCAGCCCGTAGCATTTTAGCCTCAAAAACAGTTTCAGAAGCTGAAATTGGCAGCGGTTTAAATCAAATGCGTTATATTATACGACCTTATTATCGATTAATGCCTGGGTTAAATATTTTTGCAGAATTTGAGCATGAACAAAATTATGGTACTTTTAAAGATTTGCAAACTGCCGATGGAGAACCCGCCATGCAAAATACCTTAACTGTTGGTCTTGCAGTCGTATTCTAAAGTTAGGCTAATTGGAGCACACAATCATGAATTATAAATTTAATATCCACGGGATAAGCTGCGAAAGTTGTATTAAAAAAATTAGTACTTTGCTAATCAATGAACTGCACGTCTCAGCTTTAAATTTTAGTTCCAACAATACAATAATTGAGTTTGAAAGCACTATTACAATAAATATTAATCAGCTCAATGCCCTATTAAGTAAGATTGGTACTTATACCGTGAGCACAATTAATGAGCTACCCATTGCGGCAAGTATAAAAGATAAACCATCTTATAAGCCAATATATTTGATCTTTTTTTATTTATTATTGACAAACACTATAATTAGTGCAAAAAGCATGCAGTTTGATGGTTTTATGGCAAATTTTATGGCGGCTTTTTTCTTGATATTTTCATTCTTCAAATTATTAGATTTAGATGGTTTTGCTAGCGGCTATTCTGCTTATGACATAATTGCTAAGAAATTCTATCGCTATGGTTATATTTACCCATTTATTGAATTTGGTTTGGGTCTTGGTTATATACTATTTCCGGCTAGCTTATATTTCAATATAGCAGTATTTTTCCTAATGTTTGTGTCGAGCATTGGTGTCATTAAAGCTAAACTTTCAAAACAGAAATTCGATTGTGCTTGTGTCGGCACTTTTTTAAAAGTACCTTTAGGCAGTATTGCGATTATTGAAGACGTATTAATGACAATTCTGGCATTAGCCATGATACTTAAAATAATTTAACTTTTGCAAAGGTTAATGGTGGTTTATCAGGAATAATATAAAGTGAATAGGCTGTTTAAGGGATCAGTTATGAATAACTACGGATGTCGGCAGCTAGCAACGAGTATGAATACTGAGCAAAACATTTTAAAATCGGAGTAAATAGGTGATACATGCAAACTAAGACACAGCGTGGGCTTGTTGCTAGTCTATTGATAAAAAAGTTTATCTCATTCAAGCAGTTGTCGGTTATATTTTATCGCCGATTTGTGGATATTTTCATTTTTGCGGGAATTTTTATTGCGCCGCTGTCTATTTTCGCCAATACACTTAGCCTACCCGAAGCGGAGCATTTAGCACTAACCAATGCGCCCGAGCTACGCAGCTTGCAAGCAAGACTAGAAGCCTTACAACAACAAGCCGTGGCGGATGGTCAATTACCTGACCCACAGCTCACAGTAGGTGCAATCAATGTGCCGACTAATACTTTTAGCTTTAATCAAGACGATATGACTATGGTACAATTTGGACTGCAACAGACCTTTTTACCTGGGCATTCTTTAAAATATAAATCGCAAAAAACAGAAGATTTATCGAAAGCGATGGAGAAAAAGCAACAAGCTGAAAGTTTAGATTTATTACGCAAAGTACGAGAAAGCTGGCTTGAGCTCTATTACTGGACTAATGCGAAACAAATTTTTGATAAAAATATTACATTGTATCAATATTTATTGAAATCAGTTACCTCACAATATAGTGTAGGTAAAGCAACACAATCAGATGTATTAGAAGTGCAATTAGAGTTATCGCGTCTTCAAGATCAACGCATTCAATTTTTGCAACAAATCGATGTCGCACGTGCGGATTTAAGTCGTTGGATTCGCTTAGACGATGCGAGTTGGTCTATAACGCCTACATTACCACAATGGCCAGCACCTCCGCCTTTATCTGCTTTGAGCACACAAATACAACAACATCCCTTGCTAAAGATTGATGCGGAAAATATCAATGCAGCCAAGGATGACGTCAGTTACGCTAAAGAACAATATAAACCGGGGTGGATGCTAGAAGCCGACTATGGCGTTCGCCAAGGTGAGATGCAGAATGGTATGCCGCGGTCTAATATGGTAACGATGCAGGCCACGGTGGATTTACCTTTTTTTACCGGTAAACGACAGAGTAAAGAACTCGCTGCCAGTAATTCGCAATTATTAGCAACCGAGATGGATCAGCAAACACATTATAGAGATTTATCGCAAGAATTACAGCAACAATATGCCACTTGGCAAAGATTGTCAGAGCGCGATGCCTTATATCAAAAACAATTGATCCCTGAATCAACACAAAATGCTAAAGCGGCCTTAGCATCGTATAGCGATGCAAAAACCGATCTCAGTACGGTACTGCGTGCTTATAGCGGCGAGCTGACTGCACAAATGGAATTATTACAAATTCAAATTACTCGTGCTAAAGCCCGTGTTAATTTACTCTATCTGCAAGGGGAAACGAAATGAAGCAACGGCCAATGTTTTTCGCTATCGCTGGTATCCTTATTATTTTCGGGGTGAGTGGATATTATTTAAAAAGTGGTGTCGTGAGCTTGCCCCAAGAGCAAGTGAAACCTTCATACTGGATTGATCCCATGGAGCCGAAAGTGCATTATCCAGGCCCGGGTAAATCGTCTATGGGAATGGAGTTAGTCCCAGTTTATCCCAAAGCGGACAACTCAAATACGCTTCATATTTCACCCGCAGTTGTCCAGAACCTAGGCATACAAACGGCGCTAGTGGTAAAGGGGCCTTTACCCAAACGCATCAACACCGTAGGCTATATCCAATCCAATGAAGATAATATCAGCCATATCCACACTTATGTCGATGGTTGGTTGAGAAAATTAACCGTGAAGGCGACCGGTGAATCAGTACATACAGGACAATTGCTATTTCAACTGTATTCACCTACATTGGTTAATGCGCAATCGGATTATTTGTTGGCATTAAACTCGGGCAATGCAGCGCTTATCAACGCAGCACACAAACAATTACGGGCTTTACAAATCTCAGAACAACAAATCCAGCAACTCACAAAAACCCATCAAGTGAGTCAATTGGTTGATATATATTCACCACAAAATGGCGTCATTATTGCTTTGAATGTGAGAGAAGGTATGCGAGTTACACCAGATCTGGATATTATGAGTCTTTCGGATCTAGCGAATGTGTGGATGATGGCCGAAGTGGATGAAGCCCAAACAAACTGGGTAAAAGTAGGTGCGCCAGTTGAAGCTCGCATTACGGCTTTTCCAGGTAAAATCTGGCAAGGCCGAGTTGATTATGTCTATCCTAGCATCAATATAACCACACGTACCTTACCGGTACGTATTAAATTTGATAATCCTAATTTGGAACTTAAACCCAATATGTATGCTGATGTGTCTATCTTGGTAGAGTCAAACAATCCTGTTGTGAATATCTCTTTAGCGGCATTGATCCGCAATAGCCAGCGTGATCACGTTATCCTTTATTTAGGTGAGGGGCGTTTTCAGGTACAACGCGTTACAGTGGGCATGGAATCGGGAGACCGTGTAGAGATTTTGTCGGGTCTTGCTGTAGGAGACAAAATAGTAACATCCGGACAATTTTTGCTGGATTCAGAGGCTAATTTGAATGCAGGATTACAGCGTTTACAAACACCAGCCAATGCGATGCAAATGGGCACGGAGAAAAATAAATGATCGCCACTGTCATCCGTTGGTCACTACGTAATCGCATTTTAGTATTATTGTTGGCAGGATTACTCGTGTTAGTGGGCATTTATACGATTAAAAACACCGCCGTAGATGCTATTCCTGATTTATCGGATGTACAAGTTATCATTAAAACAGACTATCCGGGCCAGACACCACAGGTAGTTGAAGATCAAGTTACTTACCCTTTGACCACAGCGATGCTGGCGGTGCCTGGCTCTGTGACGGTGCGTGCCGAGTCAGGGTTTGGCGAATCCTATGTCTATGTTATTTTTAAAGATGGCACCGATTTGTATTGGGCGCGGTCAAGGGTGTTGGAATACTTAAGTCAAATGTCGAATCGTTTACCGCCTGAAGCGACTACGGCTTTAGGGCCTGATGCTACCGGTGTTGGTTGGGTTTATGAATATGCTTTAACGGACAAATCGAATCAGTATAATTTGTCACAATTAACCAGCATACAAAATTGGTTTTTAAAATATGAATTGCAAAAAATACCGGGCGTGGCGGAAGTTGCAACCGTGGGCGGTATGGTGCGGCAATATCAAATTACACTGGATCCGAATCGTTTACGTGCCTTTAGTTTGACTTTAGAGCAAGTAAAACAAGCGGTTCAAAATGCGAATCAAGAGGTCGGTGGCGCAGCGCTGGAAATGAGTGAAGCAGAATATATGGTCGATGTTAAAGGCTATCTAAAATCAATTTATGATATTGAGCAAATTCCAGTGGGACTAGGCAAGGATGGTATCCCCATATTAATGAAGGATATTGCTAACGTACAATTAGGACCACAAATGCGTCGAGGCATTGCGGACCTAAATGGTCAGGGTGATGTTACCGGTGGCATTATTGTGATGCGCTATGGGCAAAATGCACTAAAAACGATTGAAGGCGTGAAAACAAAGTTAGCCGCTTTAAAAGCGAGCTTACCTACGGGGGTACACATTGTTGAAACCTATAATCGTGCTACATTGATCCACAAGGCCATCAATACCTTGAGTGATAAGTTGATTGAAGAGTTTATTATTGTGTCACTGATTTGTATTGCCTTTTTATACCATTTTCGCTCGTCTTTGGTCATCATTGTTAGTCTGCCTTTAGGCATTCTTGCTGCTATTATCATCATGCATCTACAAGGGATTAATGCGAATATTATGTCGCTAGGCGGTATTGCTATCGCCATTGGAGCAATGGTGGATGCCGCAATTGTCATGATAGAAAATACGCACAGACACATGGAAAATGCTACTATTACTGATCAGAACCGTTGGCAGGTTATACAGCAAGCAACACTAGAAGTCGGCCCCCCTTTATTCTTTTCTCTATTGATTATTACTTTCAGTTTTTTACCTATTTTTGCTCTGCAGGCACAAGAAGGCAGAATGTTCTCGCCTTTAGCCTATACTAAAACGTATGCTATGGCGGCTGCCGCGGGGTTATCAATTACGTTGGTACCCGTATTGATGGGATATTTAATTCGCGGCCATATCAAACCAGAGCGGCAAAACCCACTGAACCGCGTTCTATATGCACTGTATTATCCAGTCATTCAGACTGTATTAAAAGCACCTAAGGCTGTGCTTGCTATTGCCTTAGGAATAGTTTTGTTGAGTGTATGGCCTGCTTTACATTTGGGCTCTGAGTTTATGCCCACTCTGGATGAAGGCGATTTGATGTATATGCCCACGACCTTTCCGGGATTATCTGCCGGTAAAGCCGCACAAGTTTTGCAGCAAACCGATAAATTGATTTATGCTTTTCCCGAAGTCAAAACGGTATTTGGTAAAATAGGCCATGCCGCCACCGCCACCGATCCGGCACCGCTGTCAATGATGGAAACGACGATTCAATTTAAACCTAGAAACACATGGCCTAAAGGTATGACACCTGAGAAATTACGGGCACAACTGACGACACAATTACAATTGCCAGGCGTGTCTAATGCCTGGGTAATGCCCATCAGCACGCGTATTGATATGTTGGCTACAGGCATTAAAACCCCTGTGGGCATAAAAATTGCCGGACCTGATTTGCAAACCATACAAAGTATAGGCCAACAGTTAGAAACTATTTTACAGCCTCTACCAGGTACTGTGTCAGTATATGCTGAACGTACAGCGAGTGCGCGTTATGTCACTATAGACATCAATCGCAAGGAAGCCGCACGTTATGGTCTTAACATAAAAGATGTTCAGGATATTATTGAAATGGCAGTAGGCGGTATGAATATTACTCAAACGATCGAGGGACGGGAACGTTATCCGGTTAACCTACGCTATCCGCACTATAGTCGAGATTCACTGGAAAAATTACGTCTATTGCCGATTGTGACCAGTGAAGGAGCCAGTATTCCATTGGAAACCATCGCCAAGGTTAATATAACCGAAGGACCTGATATGATCCGCAGCGAAAATGCGCAGCTGAATGGTTGGGTCTATTTGGATATTGCGGGCCGTGACTTGGGCTCTTATGTATATGATGCGCAACAAAGGGTATCACAACAACTCAAATTACCGTCAGGCTATTCCCTGAGCTGGTCTGGTCAGTATGAGTATTTAGCACGTGCTAAGGCGCGGTTAGAAATGGTTGCACCTTTCACGTTGGCCATCATTATTTTCTTGCTGTATCTGAATTTCCGCCGCATTACTGAAGTGGTGATCATTTTAGCGACTTTACCGTTGGGATTAGTCGGTGGTGCCTGGTTGCTTTATCTTTTAGGGTATCACCTATCCGTAGCAGTAGGGGTTGGTTTTATTGCTTTAGCTGGCGTGGCGGTTGAAATCGGGGTGGTGATGTTGGTTTATCTGAACCAAGCATTCAAGAAATACCAACAGCGCGCAGAAGAAAAGGGTTGCCCATTGACAAAAGAGGATATCGCCAATGCCATCATTGATGGTGCCTTATTGCGCTTAAGGCCCATCGCCATGACGGTGTGTGCGGTTGTAGGAGGGTTATTGCCCATTATGTTTTTGGGTGGTACCGGCTCAGAAGTCATGCGCCGTATTGCCGCACCCATGGTAGGTGGCATGATCAGCGCTACTTTATTGACGTTGATGGTTATTCCAGCAGTTTATTTTCTATGGAAGCAAAAAAGCTGTAAATAGTTAATACCTTATTGAAGTTCAGCGCATGTGTATTCAAATCGCACTGGAATACTCACTCTAGGCGCACAAAAAGGGTATTTTTGACTCGATACCACAATTAATGGAATGTTGCACTAGAATCTCCTTTACGGGCATCATTGAGAATTTCAAAAGCTTCTTTAATGATATACAGACCAATAGCAAAACCAATTATTAAATCAGGGAAGCGAGAATCTAGTGCGGCGACCAAAATACCAGAAACAATAACACTTATATTAGCAACAACATCGGCCCGGGTAAATATCCATGTGGCACGCAAATGTGCTTCGCCTTTACGAAACCGGCCCAATAATCGGAGTACGATTGTATTTACGATCAATGAAATGCTTGCAATAATTATCATCGTACTACTTTCTGGAAAACTACCTACCCATACTCGACGTAAGGCCTCAATTAATAAGCTAGCGCCCAGTATTAACAATACCCCGCCACTTATAGTCGCAGCTTTTGCTTTAAATTTGAAACTGCGATTTATTGCCAATAAAGCGATGGTATAAGCGGACGCATCAGCCAACATGTCAAATGAATCTGCAATCAGTCCAGTGGATTGAGCAACTATACCGGCAACCAATCCTACAATAAACATCAGAACATTCAAAGTTAACGCAATTTTTAAAATTTTTCGCTCAGCATTTGTAGTAGCTAGCGGTTGACATCCACAATTATTCATAATTAATCTCTATTAAGTGAGGTTATAGTCTCATAATAACCCATTAGCATTTTCTAATGCAACAAGTTATATCAATTTTCTCTCTCATGTCTACATCCCTATTCTCGACATAGAAGATAACTTATTCAGCTATTTTTTTGTTATAATGTACATCACATTATTACCAGCCACACCAAAAATAGCTGTAATTGCCAATACAATACCGACAAAAATGGCGTATTACCTTTTAGCCGATAGCATTCTGGTAAAGTACAAGTAGGGTCGAACTATATATTTCTCTCTTTATGTATTCCAGAATTTATAAAAATATTAAATAATAATGCCGCTTAATTCATAGCGCCTAGCCGTTGCTCCTGGTTTTTTTTACTGCGCATCTTCCACGTTAGTGTCTTTTTGATATTAAAGAAGGCGTCATTACTCATGGAATAAGGGCAGTGTAGTAATAATCAAAATAAAATAATGAATATAAAAATGTAATCAGTTGATTTTAAAGGATAAATTCTGGATCAAGAATTTTAGAGCAAATTTGTAAGTGGCTCGGCCGAGCCTCTAGATCAACCGCTTATCGGGAATTTCGGTGAATTAAACCAGGGTGTTTACATTCAGGGTATATTTTTACTTGCAAATGAGAATCATTTGCATTTATAATGAGGAACATTTTCTTGTGGAGAGATGCTATGCGTAAAATTATTTACGGACTTATGATGGTTTTTATTGCTAGTAATGCTCTGGCCTTGGAATATCCCATAGGGAAACCTATTATACAAAACGGTATGGAGATAGGGGTTGTTTATTTACAAGCTATTGAAATGGTTCCTAAAGGGATGATGCCGGATCCTAAACAGGCGGATATCCACTTAGAAGCAGATATTCATGCAACACAGAATAATGTCAATGGTTTTGCTGAAGGAGATTGGATCCCTTATTTGGTAATACATTATAAAATTCAAAAAATGAATAGTCATGATAAACCCATTGAAGGTATGTTAATGCCAATGGTGGCAAATGATGGGCCACATTATGGTGATAATGTAAAATTAGATGGTCCAGGAAAATACAATCTTACTTATACTATTATGCCACCTAGTATGGCAACGCCAGTTGAATTTGGTAGACATATTGATAAGGAAACGGGTGTGGCAGAGTGGTTTAAACCATTTGAAACCCATTATGTATTTACTTTCGCTGGTATTGGTAAAAAAGGAGGATATTAAAATAAAAATCATTTTAATATTATTAAGCATAGGTTATTGTGTAATAGCAACAGCACAGGTTCTTCCTACATTTACCTTAACGATGCAAGATGGTAAATTCTTACCCTCCGATGTCTTGCGCGTCCCAACAGGTCAACGCATACGTCTTTTGGTAAATAATAAAGGTTTGTCTGCTGCTGAATTTGAGAGCCCCTCGTTAAGAAAAGAAAAAGTATTAGCCCCAGGCGCTAATTCTTTTCTGATTATTGCGCCATTAGCACCTGGAGAATATGCTTTCTTTGATGATTTTCATCCCAGTGCCAAAGGTGTGCTAATAGCAGAATAAAAAGAGGGTTAACATGTTACAAGTAATGTTCATTATATGGCGAGAAAGCGTAGAAGCTTTATTAATCGTTGGAATTGTGTATAGCTGGCTTAAACAATTAGATGATAGGCATCGTTCTCAAGGAATGCTGTATTTATATATAGGCGTATTTCTGGGTATATTAGCAGCGATTTTTTTAGGCTTGTTACTTTTAAATCTATACTCGTGGTTTCCTGACAACGGGCAAGATTATTTGCAAGCTGTCACGGCGTTTATCGCTGCTATCATGATAGTGTACATGGTATATTGGATGCGAACTCATGCCAGGGCACTCAAAGAAGAAATGCAACATACCTTGCAGAAAAATTATCATTCACGTCGTTGGGGCATAGCGATTACCCTAATGACAGCATTGGCGATCGCGCGTGAGGGCAGTGAAGCTGTAGTGTTTATTTATGCACTCGGTTTTGGTCAACATGGAATAATTTCCATGAGTATGGTATTAGCGTTGATAAGCGGTTTTATCTTGGCAGCATTGACATTTTATTTATTTCAAATAGGACAGCAATTTTTATCCTGGCGCTATTTCTTCAAAATTACGGAAATCCTACTTTTACTATTGGCGGCAGGATTAGTCAATACTTGTGTTGACCATTTGATCTCTCTAGAGATATTACCTGTCATCAAAGATAGAATTTGGGATAGCTCATTTTTACTGAGTGATCAAAGTACCATTGGACGAATCGTAGCAAGCTTAACGGGATATAGAGCACAGCCTGCTTTAATGATACTATTCGTTTATTGCAGTTATTGGGCATTGGTGTATCTCCTATTTAGAAAATCAAAAAAAGGTATTCGTCAGCAACCGGTTAAAAATAGTTATGCTTCTTGAAAAGATTGGACATTGGTTACAGCGAAATGGTAAGCGCATTCGTATATTACAATGGAATATTATTCTTTTTTATGCTATTTTAATTATCGTTCCTGCCTGTTTACCTTTGCCTTCTTCTCAGACACATATTTTAAAAAATTTAACCTTGTTTGCGCAGTTTGCTTTTTGGGGGATCTGGTGGCCTTTTGTTATATTAAGTATTGTGTTATTTGGCCGTATGTGGTGTGGCGTTCTATGTCCAGAAGGTGCTCTTACCGAAATAGCCAGTTCACATGGTTTGGGCCGTCCTATTCCTCGTTGGATGCGCTTTGGTGGTTGGCCTTTTATTGCTTTTGGTGTTACAACTATTTATGGACAAATGATAAGCGTTTATCAATATCCCAAACCGGTACTGTTGATCCTAGGAGGCTCTACACTAGCGGCCATAATTATTGGCTTTATTTATGGCAAATCAAATCGTGTATGGTGTAAGTATTTATGTCCTGTTAATGGAGTTTTCGCTTTATTAGCTAAATTAGCTCCGTTTTGGTATCAATCCAATCAAATTCAGTGGAAACAAGAGCCGCTTGAAACACTTACAGTTAATTGCCCAACCTTATTACCACTTCGTCATATGACAAGCGCGTCTGGCTGTCATATGTGTGGAAAATGCAGTGGTTACAAAAATGCTATTCATTTATCTCCTCGATCACCCAATCAAGAAATTGTAGAACAAAGTCTAAAGAAACAAAATACGTGGGAAAGTATATTCATTATTTATGGGCTATTGGGTATTGCCTTGGGAGCATTTCAGTGGTCTGTTAGCCATTGGCTTCCTCTAATAAAAGAATATTTGGCGACCAAATTGATTGATAATGAAATCATGTGGCCATTCGATACCAATGCCCCGTGGTGGCTTTTTACGAACTACCCCCACCAGCAAGATATTTTTAGTTGGTTAGATGGGTTCTTGGTAATTGGATACATTGTTTTATTTAGTATATGCATGGGTAGTTTTGTTTTTTTACTGCTGTATACCACAACCAGAATAATAGGAAAATTCCAGATAGCGCGCTTTAATCACTTAGCACAAACCCTGATTCCATTAGCTGGGTGTGGCGTTTTTATTGGCTTATTGGCAAATACGATTACTTTATTGCGTAATGAAAACATTATTTTTACCTGGATAACGACGGGGAAATTCATTTTATTGCTACTGTCTACTTTTTGGAGCGGTTATTTGGCTTGGAAAGTAATTCAAAAATACAGTATTTCGATACAGAGTAAAATAACCGCTATCATTTCAATGAGTATTATTTATATAGCAATTAATGGTACGTGGGTGTTTATTTTATTAATATGGTCAGTTAAACCGGATATACGTGTATTGCTTTAATCTTGATGTATTTTAGGTCTGGCCGGAAGTCACGTAAAAAGGGTTGTAACCGAGAAACCTCGGAATTTCCGGATATTTATTAAGCATAACGCCATATTTAGATGTTAAAATGCTATTTTACAGTAACGGTTTTCAGAAGTTAACATATAAGTATTGATAACGGTCCTTATAGATAGTATATTTTGCTCAAAATATTATTTGCATAAATATGGATTAACGTTATAAAATGAAAAACGATAAACGATACAGAAAACGCAGGAGCCTCTATGTCCAGGCCTGGGGTCACTTACCACGAGGTAGCTAGAGCCGCCGCGCAGCTTATTGCTGGTGGGCATGAACCCACCATTGAGCGGTGTCGCATCATTCTGAAGACTGGCAGCAATAGCACCATCGCGGGCCACTTACGTGTTTGGCGTGACAAGCAAGATCTAACCCAACAAATCGCCAGCAAAGAGCATTTGCCAGAAGAGTTGGTTGTGCTAATGAAGGGTTTGTGGGAGCGCGTCATGTCACAAGCTGAAGCAGAAATAGCCACCATAGAAAAGATAGCAATTCAAAACAATGCTGAGCTTAATCAAGAGATAGAGCGGCTACAAAAAGAAAATAATAGATTGTTGCAGAGTGAAGCGGAGTTGAAGCAATCAACCTACGCGTTGACTCAGGAAAAAATCATACTAGAACAAATGCTATCTCCGGCACAGACTACCATTGCAACTTTGCAAACACGGTTAGCTGGTATAGAAGAAAAGTTACGCGAAAAAGAAAACCGCATAAATGAATTGCATAGACAAAACCAACAAATTCAGGTTAATCTAGAGCATTATCGCACCGCCATGGTTGAACAACGCCAAGCCGATAACTTGCGTAATGAAGAAGAGCGGCGGCGATTGGAAAAAGCCATTGAACCTCTAAAACTTGAAAATAAGCGGTTGAGCCAAGAAAAAAATGAATGGGATAAAAAGTTTATTCAACTTCAACACGAGTATCAGGCTACACTGTTGCAAGATAATGATAAGTTTAAAGACTATGAAAATATGGCCTCAGCGCTGAATGAAGTAAAGCGACTACTTGCACAAAAAACTGAAAGCGCTCAGCATTGGGAAGCGCAATGTGAAGCATTATCTATCCAGTCAAAGGCACAAACGGAGAAAATAATGACATTTCAGACGGAAGCGGCGGTGTTAAATGAGCAGCTATCCATGATAAAATCTAAACTGGATGAAACAATGGATCAGAATAAGTTGTTAGCCAATGAAAAATGGATTCTAGGGCAAGAAAAAGCCCAGTTAGCCGGTGAGTTCAAACAATTGCACCAGAATTTCCTAGAAAAAATCGCGGTTTAGCGAAAGAGGTGGATAGGGATTAACTTTAATTTAGAGCTCTAAAAGAGAGCTGTTATTGAACAGGAAGTTGTTCCACGACGAACTAAACCAACATAGTGCGCAAAAAATGTCCGGAAATTTCGACGGTTTACGCCTAGAACCCCGATGTGGTAAAGGTCATCCCTAAATTGCAGGCGGAAGGTAAAGCTATTACCGGCGATAATGTACGTGCGGAGTTGGGCACGGGCAGTAAAAGCACCATTACGCGTTTGTTACGTGAATGGAAGCAACAACAAAGTTTGCCTCTTGATGATAATGGCAGTTTGCCTTCTGAGCTTCTAACTGCGGTAAAAGAGTTATGGCGATTGTTGCAGGCTAAGGCCGATGATATGATAGATGGCTGTAGGGAAGAGTACGATACGGCGCTCGGGGAAATGCAGCAGCAGCTTAACCAATATAAAGCCAAAGATAGTGAATGGCAGAGTAGAGTTCATGTCTTAGAAGAGAAGCTGCATCAACAGACGGAGGACAATAAACGCCTTAATGCTGAACTTATAACCGAACGACAAGAAAAAGTTATGGCTGTTGAGCGTATTGAGTCTTTTCAAGCACGCCATCAGGAAGGTGAGACTGAGAAAGAACGTTTGCATCAGCTGTTAAAGCATGTCCAGGATAATCTGGAGCACTACCAGACAGCGACACAGCAATTGCGGCTAGAACAAGACATGATTATGGAAAAACAGCGGGTAGCGTATGAGCAAAGGTTATTGCAGCTCCAGGAAAGGGTAGAGCTAATCACACGGGAAAAAACTTTCCTGGAAGCGCGTTGTGCTGGCTTAGATAGAGACTATCATGCCTCATTGGCTCGAGAGGCTGTAGTGACTGAAGAAGCCGCCAAGCTACGGCAAGAGTATATTGCTTTAAAGGCTAATTATGATACACTTGCACAAAATTTGGATTCGGCTTCTGAAGAGCTTACAGCGCAGCGTCAAGCTTTGGAAGCTAAAAATAGTGAATTGATTGAGTGCCAGATTAAGTTA
>JAIELR010000128.1 GCA_019752835.1 Gammaproteobacteria bacterium
CCAAGCATCGGCTCTACGCGTCTTTGCGTGGATCGTTCAAAAAGAAACCGCCCCAAATGCAAATCTTTCCATGCCTAACGTGTCAATAATCAAACGTTGAAATAGTTTGGTGATATTCGATAGTCCATAGCACCGTCGCTTCAATACTTTTACTTTGTTATTGAACCCCTCCACAAATCCGCTTGTGTCACGATCCATGAAATAATTGCTGATATGTTGCTGATACTTGAGCAACGTCTTGATGAAAGAGTTAAAACACGTCAGTTTTGATTCATTCACTGAATTGATCCATTCAGATATTTTATTATTTGCTATCTCGGGTGGAATATCACTGTCAAAAATTCCGGTTAACTCTCGGCTCAATTGGTACCCCTGTTTTAGTTTTGGAGAAACCAAAAACAGCTGTTCAACAATGGATTTTTCTGCCTCAAGAAAATAATCTTTTTCTTTCCTCAGCAGGCTAATGGCTGGCTTCAATTCACTGTGAGCTTCCGGTGAGCCCGTGTAAGGTGTAAAAATTTCGTAAGCGTTCAGGCAAGTACACCCTTGCAATGATAGGGTAAAAGCGCCTCAAGTTGCTCAAGGGTTTTAGCGTGAGGTAAGTGAGTAAAGAGATATCGCAGATAATCGTAGGGATTAAGTTCGTGGATTTTAGCAGTTTCAATCAGGCTTAAGAGATTGGCGCCTGCAATAGCACCGAGATGATTACCAGCAAAGAGCCAGGTTTTTCTGCCAATAACAAAGGGTTTAACGGCTCGCTCACTGCGATTGTTGTCGATTTCAAGACGGCCGTCATCAAGATAATGTAAAAAATGGTGCCATTGCTTGAGCGTATAACTGATGGCTTCTCCCATCGGGCTTTTCGGTGGGCTCTTAAGACTGTGCATTTGTAACCAGGCATGCATCTGCTCGATAATCGGTCTGGCTTTTTCATGACGGATGGTTTTGATGGGCTCAGGTGAAGCATTTTCATCTCGTAACTTTTTTTCTAACGCATATAATTCTGTTATCCATTTCATCGCTTGGTGAGCCAACCCTTCGGTTTGAGTGGACTGCGTAATGGCATAAAATTTTCGGCGAATGTGGGCAAAGCAGGCCACAAGTTTAATCCGCTGAGTCGTGATAAGAGGTAAATAACCGGCATACCCATCAGCATGGAGATAACCGCGGTAATCTTCAAAAAAACGCAGTGGTACCTCGCTCGCCCGCGTGGCGGCATAATGATAAATAACGCTTTTTTTATCGGGTGCACCACCATTAAATACCCACATAGTCGATTTTTGTTTGGCCGTTTTACCCGGCTGCTTTAAGACTTGCAGTGGCGTTTCATCGGCAAAAGCGACGTCATATTCCATCATGTCATGATGAAGCAACTTAATCAGCGGTGTCATTTGCTCACCCACTCGTATCATCCAATCACCTAAGGTATTGCGGGCAATATCAATATGATGACGTTGTAAAATTTCCTCCTGCCGATAGAGCGGTAAGTGGTCGTCATACTTTGAGATCGCAATATGGGCGAGCAAGCTGGGTGTAGCGATACTCTTAGGAAGTATCTGTGCTGGCAATGGCGCTGTTTTCACCGTTGATTCACAGGCTTTGCAGGCATATTTTTTACGAACATTTACAATAACCTGTACTTTAGCTGGAATGTATTCCAACTGCTCGCTGGTTTCATTGCTAATGTGAGATAATTCATGACCGCAAGCACATGTTTTGTCTCCATCAGTGATATCGTGAATGACTTCAACACGGAGCAAATCAGCAGGCAAAGGTTTACGGCCTGCTTTTTTGCGCGTATGGGAAGGTACATGGATGGATTCATCGGCTTCACGGATAGCGGTTTGCTCTTTGGTCAGTATCGCCTCATCAAACAGAAAATCCAACTGATGGCTATCTTGCTGTTCCGATTTTCGGCCAAAGCGCGCCGTTAACGCTTGATGGAGTTGATGTTCTAACGTTTGAATGCGGTGTTTTTTTTCAGCCAGCTCTTGTTCTCTTTGAGCTAATTCCGCGCGCAGTTTTGTGACGATTTCTTCTGCAGATTGCGCGGTATTTTTTTGTGAAAGGTCATTGTTTTCCATGGGGTTATTATATCATAACTCCTTATTTTTTCACCTTTTTATTAAAAATAATGCGTAAAATCCAGCTCAGGAAATTGATTCATCAGGTGAAAATCTAATCCTGCCAATAACCAGTTTAATTGCTCACTGCTCAACGTTAATAGCTCATTCGGTAACGTCGGGATTTTATAACGCCCGCGTTCCAGCCGTTTGTAATACAGGGTGTAATGACATATTTTCCCCAAATTTGTATCGGATTTGGCAAAGTTTTAGAAAATAAAGAAGCTAGAACCTCTTTATTCTATATAGATTGAAAATCTGTTGCTCTCAGCGGAAATAAAATTGAGATACTACGACAAGAGAAGCTATTTCTGGTGCAAGAAAAAACTCAGATTGATAGTGTTTTTAGGCGACTTCATAGCTTACCTAGCCAAGCGTGATCACACTCTGATACAAATTTGGGGAAAATATGTCATTACACCCGTGCGACACGAAGTCGCCAATAAGAGTTGTCCTATCTGAGTAAGAATAGGACTACCCATACCACTGGGTAAATCTATGGATCTGAATAAAGAGCGATCCTGACAATGTAGCGAAGTATGAAGTAATTTATACGGGATGTAAATCGCGAGAGGCACATCCTCCTGGCAATCACAAGCTGGGTAAGCGCTAGATAGTTGATAAGGTGAATGTAATGTGAATCTATGTAGAGAGCGTAAATTACAAAAAGCGAAAGTGATTGATACGCTTTAGCCAAAATGGCAACAGAGGTAGGAAGAGACTCGGGTGAACCCTCTTCGTGGTCAACAAGCTTCTCGCTCTATAAGTAGGCACCTAAGTCAACATACTCTTATGGCGGAACGTGGAAACCCTGTAGTGCTCCTGGTAACAGGAAAGTTTACTGCAAAGTAAACCGATAGTATTGCAGGCTTGGGAGATTGAAAGAAGCGAACGCCGCCCTGTAACGGGGCGGATACGAATTATAATATTCGGCACGAAAGTGAGCTGACGTTCAATGGGTCTTTCGTTGCGAAAGAGTTTGGAGAACCGATAGCATGAGGGAAAGCAAATGACGGTAATGGTAACATCTACTGGTGCACCCACAATTCGTTATAACCAGTGGAACGACATACAATGGCGCCCAGTGGAAAAACAAATACATCGGCTGCAAATGCGTATCGCAAAAGCTTTTCGAGAAAAGAAATACGGTAAAGCGAAAGCATTACAGTGGCTCTTAACACACTCGCATGCTGCGAAATTAGTCGCAGTAAAACGAGTGACTCAAAATCGCGGTGCAAGGACACCTGGCGTTGACCGCATTACGTGGAAAACGCCGAAGCAAAAGATGCTGGCAGCCACATCATTAACACGGCGAGACTATAAAACGCTACCGTTAAGAAGAATTTATATAGAGAAAAAGCAGAAAGGAAAATGGCGTCCACTTTCGATTCCCGTTATGAAATGTCGCGCGATGCAAGCGCTCTATTTGCTTGCGCTCGATCCCATAGCAGAAACGATGGCGGATAAAAATTCCTACGGCTTTAGACCTCTGCGATCAGCAGCTGATGCCATTAGTCGATGCTTTGGTGCATTGTCTAGGAAAGACGCGGCTGACTATATTTTAGAGGCCGATATTAAATCCTGTTTCGACGAAATTTCACACGAATGGCTACTGAAAAATGTACCTATGGATAAAGAAATTTTGGCGAAGTGGCTGCGGGCTGGCTATGTAGAAAAAGGTGAAATGTATCCGACTGAATCTGGCACCCCGCAAGGTGGGATCATTTCAGCCACACTTTTAGTCATAACGCTCTCAGGACTAGAAAAGGCTATCAACGCAGCAACCTCTAATCACTGGAGAAACAATGATAAAGTCCATGCCTGTATTTATGCTGACGACTTTATCATCACAGGCGCTACGAAGGAAGTGTTGGAAGAAAAGGTCAAACCAGCAGTAGCAAGATTCTTGTGTGAACGAGGTCTCTCTTTATCAAAAGAGAAAACAAAAATCACGCATATCAAAGAAGGATTCGATTTCCTCGGCATGAATATACGCAAATACTCTGGGACGCTTATTATAAAGCCATCCAAAGGTAGCGTAAAAAAGTTTATGGGGGAAATCAAAAACATCATTAAAACGAATGGCTCAGTGAAGACTGAAAATTTGATCCACCAGTTGAATCCAAAAATTCGAGGATGGACAAATTACTTTCATCACGTCTGTGCCAAGAAAACGTTTAACTACATTAGTCATTGCACATTTGAATCTTTATGGCGATGGGCCAAACGGCGACATCCCAACAAAACGATCCCTTGGCTTAAAAAGAAATACTTTCGAACTAAGGGCTCAAGAAATTGGGTATTTTCAACTAATATTAAAAGAGGCAATGGCAACATTGCCACACTGGAATTGGTTGATGCCGGGGCGGTCCAAATCAGACGGCATATTAAATTAAAGTCTGAGGCAACACCCTATGATCCTGCTTTCTTAGAATATTTTCGACAGAGAGCATATCATAAAACAATAGTTGCCGCCAAGAAGAAGAAAAAGCTCGCGATGAAAAAAGCTGGGTGAGTTAAACTGCCTTTGAAAGGCTTGAGCGTAGTGCGGTAAAAGTCGCATGCTGCGTTCTTATGGGAGCTGCGCTCGGTAACGATCGCAGCTTACCAGACACTTAGCTCTGCATGGCCTTTCTCTACCAACCCCCGTCGTCGCTCCCGGGGCACTTTCCCAATGCACGCTGTAAAAAATCCCGCTCTACCGTCAGCTGTCCAATTTTTTTGTATAGGTGCTCGCTCTTATCTACAGCCTCCTTGGGAGGCTTGCCAGCCTGCTTATTGAATATCTCAGCACCATGTTCCAGCAATTCTTTTTTCCACGCATAAACTTGCGTCGCCGATACCTGATATTGTTGACATAGCTCCGGCATCGTTTGCTCACCCCGCACCGCCGCTAGCGCTATCACAAACTTTTCTTTATGTGTCCACTGCTTTTTTTTGTTCATATTAACGTATATCTCCGATTAATAGCTCGGCAGTATACTCTCTAATTTTTACTTCCCAACCTGTCTAAAAAGATGGGGTCACTATAACATGGCCTCCCTTGCTGTTCGCACGGCTAGAGGGCGGGACCAGTTACAACAGGCAATGGTGCTGCTTTTAGGCGAATGACTGCTTCACAGAGCCATGCTTTAAATTGCTTAGCAGCCTTTTCCCGGGAAAAGGCCATACTGACAATCCCCTCCTCGTTTACCCGGTAAGAATTTTCCATATAACCGTCCACATCTTGCGCTTGTGCCTTGACAAATCGTCGCAATTCATCACTTTTTATTCGTCCTAACTTTAAGTCATCAAAATCCAGCTCCACATAGTAGGCAATAATGTTCCCGTCGCTTTTTCGATAACGTATGCCTTCCACTTCGTTCACGTTCGTGTTGACATTGACATTTAAGTGAGCACGGGAATGAGTGGATGGAGCAAACTTCCCGTAAACCACGCCGGGATTCACACCAACCTTGGTTCTTTGAACTATTTGCTCTTCGACTTCCATTTCATCCGCATCCACTAAATGAGATAAAGTCACGCCCTCTTTCTGGCACTGCTTAGCAATATCCACCTGCGTCTGCCTCACGGCGCGTTGTATCTCAATCAATTCATCTGTCTTTGTATGTGAAGGTACAATAATTTCATCTTCCAACACATGTTGTTTTTTAGCCGTCATTTTTTTTACCTGGATGAGCCTTGAGTCAGTCAATGCACTTTTTGGCGGGGTGTCAGTTTGCTTTCTAGCCGTGTGTTTAATAGATTTATTAGGTGAGTTCTCCTCATCAATATTTGCGCTTTGGCCTGGAAAGCCCGTCAATGCATAGCGCGAACCCACCGCCATTTTATCCGTCTTAATTTCATCAACATGGAGATTCGTCTTCTTTTGAAAAATAAATTGATTTACTCTCGCCTGAGAGGGATCGAAGGACGAGAAAAAAACCGCACTGGGATTAGCAGTATCTTGTTGAGGAGAATCCCCCGTTGGCGTTAATGACATTTCGTTTTTAATATCGTTAATCTTTTTATTATCTGCTTCAGCTTCTTGATAGTAGCCTAATTGATTATAAACCTCGACCCGACGCCTATAAGTCAGTTCACTAGAGGGATCCAATTCAATGGCTTGTGTATAATCTGCGATAGCTTCATGATACTGACCCAATTGGCTATAGGCATGGCCTCGATTGTGAAAACAAAGCGCATCTTGAGGGTTAAGTCGCACGGCCTCTGTTAAGTCATCAATCGCCTCTTGATATTCTTTTAGGATGAGATGAAGATCAGCTCGGTGCACGTAATTTAATTCATAAGCAGGATTGGCTTCAATGCTTTGTGTGTAGTAGACGATAACCTCATGATACTGACCTAATTTACTATAAGCATAACCTATATCATGTAAAGAAATGGCATTATCATTATCTTGATTTGGATTAAGTTGTAACTCTTTGGTTAAATCGTCAATCGCTTCTTGATAGGCTTTTAATGCGAAATAGGAATCCGCACGACGCCAGTAAAAATCTTTATTTTCAGGTTCTAGCCTAATGGCTTGTGTATAATTGGCAACCGCCTCTGCATATTGACCCAAGCAATGATAAGATAAAGCCAGATCAAAATAAACCATGGCACAAGTGGTATCATCTGCAATAAATCGAGTGTAATCCGTGATCGACTCTTCATAACATCCTTGGTTGAAATAGCAATACCCTCGTCGATAAAAAATTGCTTGATTGCTGGGTTCAAGTTGAAGAAGTAACGTCCAATCATCACCCGCTTCTTTCCACATTTTTAACCGTTCATATGCATGAGCACGATTCTCATAAGCGGGACTAAAAACGGGATTGCTTTGGATTGCTTGAGTGCAATCCTGAATTGCTTCTTGATATAACCCTAGGTTCAAATAACCATTTCCACGATTATTATAAATAACTTCGGTAGTAGGTGCGTAATTTGAATTAAATCGAAGTAGCTTTGTCCAATCCTCACACGCTTCTCGCCACCTTTCTAAATTCATATAAACATGAGCGCGTTCACTATAAACTCCAATAATAATTGAATTATTATCTATTTCATTAGCGTCAAGTAGATTAAAATTCAGTGCTTGATTTAAATCATCACAGGATGCTTCCCACATGTTGAGTTCATTAAAACACACCGCACGGCCGTAATAAGCTTCTACTGAAGTGGGTTCATATTCAATCGCTTGAGTCAGATCGTCAATGGCCTCGTCATACTTTTTTAATTTATAATAAGAACGAGAGCGACCCAGATAAGCCTCTACCGAAGTTGACTTATATTTAATGACGTGGGTAAAATCATCAATAGCCTCATGGTACTTTTCTAATTCATTATACGAAACAGCTCGGCTAAGATAAGCATCTATCGCTGTAGGTTCATATTTAATGACTTGGGTGAGATCATTAATGACCCTACCATAATTTTTTAATTGGCTATAAGAATTAGCTCGACAAAGATAGGCATCTACAAAAGTTGAGTCGTGTTTAATTGCCTCGGTAAAATAAATAATAGCGGTAGAATAATTTTTTTGTTCGTATTTTTCGTACCCTTTTTTAAAGTATTGCTTCGCATCTATATTCGCCGTTAGCGTATTAAAGGCAGACACAAGGGAATTAAGCATTTTTTATTCCTCATTTTATGTTCTCTGCGCCGGATACAATACAGAGAAATTCATTACTCACACAGGCACATCATCTTTTTGATTTGCTGTTCCTCTCCCTTACTCGAATAATTGACCATCCGTAACAGCGTTACATAGGCACTACCAAAGACAAATTCGTAGAAACAGATGCCTCCCTTTGTAGTCGATCTATCTCTTGTCGCAGGTTTTTCATAAAAAGACTAACCGCTTTTTCTGAACTAAACGCGACACTTTTGATGAGCGTTTTTTTATTGTTCCACGTCGCCGATTCTTCAATATAACCTAAGGCATCGTCCATGCCTTGGTCTTGGATAAAGGGTTGCAAGCGGGTAGGTTCTATCGTGATTTCAAGATAATCAAATTCAATCCAGTGCCGCGAATCATTTTCCTTTCGATAAATAATCCCGCTGACCTCGTTCACGTTCGACTGGGTATTTGAATTTAAGCTAGCATGAGAATGATTATTATTGTTATTGTTATTGTTATTATTAATACTAGCGCTTGTCCCTACAAACATCCCTTGCACCACGCCGGGATTCACACCTACTCTTGTTCTTTGATTCAGCTGTTCCCCTACATCCAGTTCACCCGCATCCACCAAATGAGGCAGGTTGACGCCTTCCTGTTGACAACGCAAGGCAATATCCACTTGGGTATTTCTCACGGCTTGTTGAATCTTTATTAGCTCTTCAGCCGTCGTACCTGAAGATGCAATCACTTCATCTTCTAAGTTATGTTGTTTTTTTACCGTCATTTTCTTGGCCTGTACCAGCGCAGACGATTGAATAGCCGATTGCTTTTTCATGTCCTTCTCCCAAGTTTTCATGAGGTTGTTGAGTTCGTCGTAAGTGCGATTTCCCCAGTCCGATAAATTGTGGGCATGTTTATCACGGGTTACTTTTTGAAGCTTGTCATAAAGCCCTGCTTTATTCTTTTCTAACGTCTCGTTTCTTAAGTGCGCTTCATAACTTAATCCTAAATCGTAAATCGTTTTATCAAGCGGAAAGGTCTCGAACCATAGCCCTTTTAATGTCACCGGTTGATAATTGACGGGTGGGGTTGGCACCTGAGCCAGGTAGGGTTTGATGCTCTCGAGATTGGCCTTTACTCGATGGTAATCGCCAAAGTGCGCTAAATGCGGTAAAAGCAGCGGTTTCAATCGGTCACGCCCCGCTTTGTGCGCTCGGCGTTCATGGTGCGTTAAATCATGATTGCTTGCTTGTTGTTTCGCTTGACAATAATCTGCATACTGCGTCAGGGCCTCTGGCGTAGGCGCATAACCAATTAACTCGTGCAGCACCTTATCATTCAGGGTGGTAAAATCAAACGCAGGATAACCGTGATGCGCCAACTGTTGACTATGCAATAAAACAAAACGCTGGATGTCAGGCTGCTCGGTAAATTGTCGATAAATCGTCAAAAAGACGCTTCGAAGTAGCCACACTACCTCGTCAGGAGCCGGGTATTCCTTCAACAACGCGGTCAAATGATAAACCCACCATCGTAACGTAAAATTGTCTAATTGTTGGAGTTGCTGGGGTGTGACTTTCGTCAATTGCTGGGCCAAAGGCGTCCAGAGGGCGGCAGCCACTTCCGCTCTGCGCTGTTGTTGCTCAGCCAGCTCAGACGGGGGGTTGCCTTCAGGGGGATGTAATATCTTCCATTGCTGGCGGGCTTGGCTTAAATGCTCTTTCATTTCATAGCCGCTTTTTAATAATTCATAAACCCCTTCGCCAAATGACAATATTGCCTCTGGCAGTAAATGAAACGCCCCCACAGTGACTGACAATGCAATGGCTACCCCAAGCGAGGTCGTCCCCATACCCAGATAAACCAATCCCTTGCCCCCCGCGCCTAACGTTTTAGCGACCTCTAATGCCACCCCTTGTTTAAATTGACTGGTTTCCTCCGGTGTCAATCGGTGCGTCATAGCTTTTAACCCTTGCGCTAACGACTCGCCCCAAAACGCATGTAACACATGCGTTCGACGACAAGCATGGAGACTTCCAGCTAATTGCTCAGCCAACTCGCGTAATCCTGCCAGATAATCCAAGCCAAAAACACACTGATGATTTAACAATAAACATTCCGCTAATCGGATCGCCGTTTGCAGCGCCAATAACGGACGCGGTGCATTCACAACCCCCATAATAGTTAATTCTTTCACCGCGTCATTTAAAAATAATTTCAAAAGCTCCACTAATTCACGTGCTGGAAAATTCGCTGGCTCCGGATAGGCTGCATAAGCTAACGTATCAGCCACCTCCTGCACTGTTTCGTAAAACCATGGATAAAAACCCGCTCGTAATAACGGCTCGCCCACACCTTTGAGTCTGCCAATCACGGCTTGCTGAATGACCAAAGCGGGATAGTGGATTAAGGCACTTAATCCCCGAATTTCTTCCGTTTGCCCACTTAAACGTGAAATTAACAACAGGAGTAATGCCGCGACACGGTCACGTTGAGATGACAAGCTAGCCTCCTGGGGTAAAGCATGGACGAGTTCAGCATCATAACGAATCAGGGCAGAATAAGAATCAAAAGGGGTATTCTCATTTAAAGTCGGCATAGTTATTTCTCCAGGTTGGGTGTTTGAATTGGAAACATTATTAGAAACAGAAGGCGAAACATGAACGTTCGTCGTCGAGCTGACCGTCATTGTGTCAATTGTCATAGAAGGGGTTTGGACGTGTGGCGTCGAGAGATGATTGACATGGGCATGCGGAAATTTGGCCCGAGCGATATAGAAGATGTTATTTCTTGATTTTTTTTCTTCACATGATTTCAACAGGTCAATTAATTCATATTCGTTATTTCTGTGCTCGAGCCACGGGATGTTAGCGGTAAACGAATCAAGTAATAACGGTGAAGCTGTTTGCTTTAGCAAGCGTTGGCCCCGCTTCATTAAATCTTCCGTCGTTAACTTTATGGAAAGCTCTACAGCATTTTCTCCTTTTTCGAGCGCGTCTATTATGGAGGAAATAGCGTGTCTATCTTCATGCAACGCAATTTTTCTTTCTAAATACTCATAAAACATCAAGATTTCCCACGTTTTCGTTCGGCTTTCCACCGCATTTAATATTTGTCCTTTAGCCTTTTGCCTAAGCATAATACAGTCAAAAATAGCAGCTAATCCATTTCTCGTATCAATGTCAGACATATATTCTGTATCTATTTCTTCATCTAAATCTAGCGCAATTTCGCGAAACTCATCTATGTTTTTAAGCGTATCTAATGAAATGACATTGATAAATCGGTAGGGATTAAAGTTAATAGCATCTTTCATGTCCACTTGACGCAAATTACTCCAAGAAAAATCAATAAGCATTAAGTCAATTTCACAAAAGCTAGAAGAGCGAAACTTATAGCCTGCCAGTTTTGCAATCGAATCCCTTTGCAATAGCCTTTTTTCATCAATCATTTGGCTTTTTATAGCTCCCTTTTCCAATTTTAGTTCTGAATAATTTTCAGTAATTAATGTTTTATATGCTTCAGACGCGATAGACTTACATTGAAACACAATAAAGTCTCGAAAATAACCATCATATTCCTGACTAATAACTGCATTAATATAATTTTGTAACATAACTTCTTTGCGCATATTTTATCTCTTTCTATCCTATCCTATCTTTAACTTATTTTCTTCTCTTTTGTTAATTTCGGTATCGATTAAATCGCTAAATAAAGTTTTTTTATAATTTTCTTTGAGCGTATAAAGCACATCTATATTCTTTATTCCTTCTAATTTTTTTTGCATATAATTCTTTTCTTTTTGCACGTCTCTCTCGACCTTCTCCAGTAATTTATCCATTAGATTTTCTGCTTCTATCGGTTGTGAATAAGCCCATTTTCTATACTTTCTTAATGCCTCTACCGTTTTTTTATTCATGGAGTTATTAGCTTTATTTTGCTCTATTTTTCTCATAGTATCGGTCATTTTACAATGCTGAGAAAGAGAAAAGTTTAATCTTTTAGCAAAGTGATTTTCATCCGGCAATTTAACAATATATTCAACGCCCTCATTAAACCAGGAGATCTCCTTCCTTGCACGAATCTGTATAGGCGATAGGGATGTTTTTAGTTTTTCACTAATAAATAAATAATACGTATCATATTGATTTTCATGTTGAAACATTGCTTCAAAAAGCCTAATCGGTGAAGTACTATCAAGCAAGGGATGGAAAGCTAAATCAAGTTGTTGAATTAACGGCTCTTCTAAAGCACCAATATAAAAACTTAAATCAATGTGACTCACCATCGTCTCCGCTAGAGCCCTATAATCAGTCAGGAACGAGGGAGTGTTGTCTTCAGTGGTTGCAATATAAATCAATATATTCATTATGTCCTTATTGAAATAAGACCATTTCCCCAGCAAAAATCCTCCGTATAAGAGGTTAATTTTTTGCTCATGTAAGTCCAAATGGGGACTGTTTGCTTTTTCCTGAAGGTGAACAGTATTTTCGCTTCGTTTCCATTCAAAATTGGATAAATAGAATTTCATCTTTTTTTCTATTATTGCGGCTAATAAAGAAAACTTGGCTGAATTAGGATAATTAATTAATGTCTCTAATAACTGATTCTGGTAAGCGACCTCTGAACTCTCATAGAGTTTTTCCAAATTATCTATAGGCCCCTTAGATAATTCATGATAAAAAGTGTCTAAAAACCACGTGAGCGGCTCCACTAAAGCCTTAGCAGGAGTTTTTTTAGACAATACACTTTTGTCAAGGAAATCTTCAGTGAACATTTTCAATGCTTCAACTTGCTTCAACGATTTCGGCTGAGGTTGATAATACTCATCTAGCAAAACCACATTAAAAATAGAAACAAATCGATTGGTGATAATATTATCTTGCATCCAATTTGAAGAGATAAAATCTGGTTGGAAATATTTTTTGTATTCAACAATAAATAAATCTGTTAAGTTTTCCATTTTTCGACTATTTTTCTTTACTTCATTTTTCTTGTTATTTACGAGTTGATTATATAAACCCTCTAATAAGATAGTATAATTATCATCTCGTTCATTTTTCTCAATTTTTATAGTGATTTTTTTAATTATTTCATTAAGAGGATTTTTACAAACTTCTTGGAAGAGCGGAGGACTTTTATCTACCTCACCAAGAAAAGCGCCTGCGTCAACCAGAATATTATTAGAATTATTTTGCATTGTTGGATCACTTTCGCTAGAGGCTTCAGAAACACCCACCTCTTTATCGGTCGATGAATCTGAGAGTACGTTAGGACTTGAAGGAGATAAAATGATTATATTTTCCTGGTCTGATTGTTGAACATCCTCTTCTTTTGCACGAATCAATAAATTTTGATAAGACTCACTCAGTAAATGAAGATTTTTTTTGTTAATAGTATTGATTACGCTTTCTTTCTTATCGTCCATTGCCGTTTCAAAAATAGCTTGTATACTACTATTCAATAAAACGGTTGGGAACTCTGTTAATGTCTCCCATAACAGGCTCTCCGCATATTGATATCGAGACGGCTCATCTATCGTTTTAGCTATCCAACTACTCACAGTTTGAATTATTTTTTGTTGATATTTATCATCGGCTTCCTCAAAATTGGTTAAATTCAAATAATGGACAATTTTAATAAACAATATGCACTCATATAATCCATAATAACGAGAATCTTCCAATATATAGTCAAAGTAACTATTTAACTGCTCTTTGGGTAAATAAGAGGCCATTAATGCGACAATGTTCTGATAATAAGGATTCAATTTATTAGTTTGAGTAAATTGTCTCAGCAGAGAATCTGGCCCTAAAAAAAACCGAGCCACATATTTAGCCGTTAAATTTTCCTGTAATGAATGATGAATAAACTGATACTCATTTTCTTCGCCTGGTTTTTTCTCTATCAAAATTGATAAATTGGGGCTTGATAACATTTCCTCGAGCTGTTTGGCAGTTAAGCCTCTAAAGCGCTCTTGTTTAATGACCGCCTTAATCTGTAAAGAATTAAACGATAAGGTTTGTAATTGGGTACATAAAAAAGAAAGTGACTCCAGTGCAAGTTGAAATTTTTCTTCGTTGACTAACGTACTGAAAAAAATTTTGAATACATCAGCCAATGAAATACCCTTACCCATCGCTACGTTACCTTCTTTAACTGCGCTGCAAAATAACCATAAGTACATAGGAATATGCATGAATTGCTGAAGAGCATTATTTCTTTCATATAAACCAATTAATTTCATCGCTTCATCGGGCGTTAAGTAAACCTTAATCGCTTTTTTTATTAATTCCAGAGAAAGCGCCTCTAGTTGACACATCGCATCGAAACGATAGTTATTCAAGTAGTGTGGGCGCGTAGTCAATAAGATGTGGCAATGAGTCTGTTGCAAAAAACTCTCTTCAAATTTCCTCAGGCTTTCGTGGTGGTTTTCAGAAAATGTATTTAACTCATTATAACCGTCTAAGATAACCAAGACGCGATTACCGGCTTGTCTTAATATGGCATGGATAGCCTCTTTAGTATTTATATTTTCAATTATGTCTTGATTATTGAAACATTGTGTTTTAATGAGGTTTTCAAGTGTTAGCTCTTCATTAACTACATTAATATTTCGAAAGTTTAATAAGAATACCCATTGAAAGGGAGAGGACTCGCGGTTTTCTACCTGGCTATTGGCCCACCGGGATATCAACATTTTAGTGTAGGTGGTTTTACCCATGCCAGCATTACCACCCAATACCACTTTTTTCGCAAGTTCACCTTGGATAAACAAGTGATTAAAAGACGCTAAGTCAAGCGGGGATGCTTCTTCTGGTGCTCCATCTAACCTGCGAAGGTTAAAGGCTATTTGGCTAATGTCATAGCCAAGCTTATCTGAGCTCAATAATTGCTGATAATGCTCAATGAGAAAATCATGTAATTTTTGGTAAATCAGCAAAATATTATTGATGTATACTTCTCTTCTAGACTGAAGCTGATTATTGATATTAACGCGGTTTTTTTCAACCTGCTCTATTTTTCTAAGGCACTGTTGCACCATTTCAATAATATTTTGATTACCAGCACGTTTAATAGTTTGTATATAGCCCTTTATTTTAGCTACATCAATTTGGCTAAAATAAAAATACTGCATAATGTGCCTTAAAGCAATCAATTGAATCACAGCGTTTTTACTTTTAAGGAAGTAACAAAGAATATCGGTTTTACGTACACAAATTTCATCTAAATTGGAGTGTTCGTTGGCCTTGAGTAATTCCGCAATAACGCTTATTTCTTCTTCATTAACTATTTTTTTCTCTTCATAGAAGATACAAAAAAATAATGCTTGATGAATAACGCTTTTGGCTTTGATTGAATTTTTCACCCTCATTGCACAATATTTATTAATGGTACTCTTATCAGTGACCAGAAAACCCCAAAGACTATTTAAACTTATTGCTTGCTCTTCGCGCTCCAGACCCGTTTCTAAATCACTTATTTTATAATCTGTCTCATCTTGGTTCTCTTCGAAAGAAAGCGCCTGCGCCAACAAGTCAATAGCTTGCATTAGCACATCCAAATTGCCATTTTCAAGGTATTGTTGCAGAAGCTGAGTTGCTTCTTTAACAGGTAAATTTTCTGCGCGCTTACCCAATTCTTTGCAAACACCCACTTTCAATTGCACGCTTACCTCAGCATGAGAGAGGAAGTTTTTCAACAAAATTATCGCTGACCAGCCTAATTCTGAAGGCAGTATGAATAAACCTTGTAAAAAAGCCTGGATAATGCTTTCTTGCATTGTTTCGGTAGCTTCCAGTCGAAGTAACTGTAATAAGTGGGCCAGTTCTTCTATGCCCCATAATTGCTTGTGTTTAACCAATAGATTCAAGCAGTCTCTACGGATAACAGGAGATTGCTGCGTTTCATTTAAACATTCAAATAGATAAGTAATAGCCGTTTTACTATCCGTATGCGCAATAAAATAATCGAGCGCTAACACCCTTAATTCCGCTTTTTCTGTTGTAAGCCACTCCTTAATCGCACGTTGTAAGTCTGTTTTTAGCTTTGCAGAAGACTGCTCAAATTGAGTTAAGTGGCGAAAAAGCCATTGGATATCCTCGGTTGTTTCTACTTGCTCCAGCGAATAAACCAGCCTGTAAAAAACATCCATCGTATACTGTTTATTGATAGCTTGTAAGTAAGACCATCCATTAACCTTAGTGGCCAGAGTGTCTGCTTCTAATAATTTTAACAATATTTCATACGTATCAAGGGACTGCAGCGCTTCTAACAAACCGATATCGTTGGCGTAAGCGAATGGTGTGAGCAACTCTAACATTAAGTTTCTAATTTTTAATTCTTTGTCGCGTAGCAATTCGATAAGTCGATTAATGAGTGGGCGATTATCAGTGCGACTATGCTTTCTCAATACAGCGGCTGCTTGTTGAGCAATATGGTCGCTAGCATGCAACAAACAAGCCCTAACGGCATCAAACGCGGTCAAGGGAAACCAATCTTTCGCTTCCAGCCGTTGTAATCCCGAGTGACACAACTCATCGGATGAATACAGCAGTGCTGCATAATTTAAGGCTCGAGGCTCTTCTTTATGGATAAAATTAGCCCAATCATTATCAAAGAAAACTCGTTTGGGTTCTAATTCGTTCATGAGATTGGTGAAGTATTGAAATATTTCCAGATTGGGGATGGCTAACAATGCCTCATGGGTAAGCGCATCATAGTGTTTAACCGTCAGATAGCCCCCCGCAACTAATAAGCTCATGATGGCCTCTTGAGTTTCGTGTAGCTGAGGAAACACCATTGCCATTTTAATTTTTAATCGATAAGACTTACCTTGGCGAAGGTTGGTCAATGCTTGTTTACATTCTTGATAAATACCCGGCGACTTTCTCTGAAGAGTAGAAAAGGTTCCTCTGATAAGTTCACTAGACTCTGACCAAACCATCTCGTGCTTATTTTTTTTCAGAAAATGAATGATCGGCCAAGGGTTATAAATACGTTTCCCGCCTAACTCATAGCCACCATACCAATCTTCAAAATTAGAAAGATAATTGATTTGCTCTTCCCTCGACTTATTTAAATTTCGCTGTTGAATAACAGTATTGATTTCGTTAGCCATGAAACCAAAATACGGACTATAATGCTGACCATCTATGAGCGTATCCACCATAACGTTGTTTAATCCAGAAAATATCTCCTCTTGTGCAATCGGTAATACACCCGTAATCACGCCAAATTCAAGGTATTTATTATCTTTTAACAGCGCAGTAAACAGGGCTTGGATAAAATCACACATAGCGGGGTAATAATTTTTTTGGTGACTCGTATGAATAGGCCGATCGTATTCACCAATTAATATGATGACTTTTTTGTTATAATGTTTATTGACCAATGACATAAAAATTTGGCTAATGACAGCTAAAGCACCGATGCTTTCATTAAACTCTCCCTTGGCTATTTGGCCACGCCATTTTTGCTGTTTCTGAGTAGGGTCTAAACCAGTAGAAAGTGTCTCTTGAAATAGCTTAAAATTTTCTTGTAAAAAGGCCTGGTTTTTTTTGGATCTCATTGATGGATCGTCGCTCCCTAACTCATCCAGCACTTGTCGACACCAAGTTTTCTCCTTTTCAGTCAATTGCTTACTCTTCATCAATTCCTCTCGAAAATCTCTAAAACTCTTGCGCATAATTTGCCAAATAGTCGTGACCCCTTGATTAAAATTACTCCCGCTAAAGGCACCAAAGGAAAAGTAAATGACCGGGTATTGGTTTTGATACGTACGACAAAGCGAGGGAGCCTCTCGGGTAATCTTTAAGCCTTTAAACAAGTCAGCAGCTTGCGGTTCGTGATTACTAAAAAAATAGTACAACATTGACATGAGGGTGGTTTTTCCAAAACGAAAAGGGCGGGTAATGAGCTGCACTTCCCATCTCAGATTGAGCAAAACACTGATAAACCCTGTCTTGTCAATAAACCCCTTGTCTTTAACCAGCGTTGCAAAATCGCTTGTTCCTCCCTTAAAATCTAAAAAATCTGGTGATTGAGGCGAACGTACCGATGCCTTTTTGAGAGGAAGGCGTGTATAGAGAATATCATGGCGTGAAGGTACGGGCTGAGTGCCCGAAGGAGCGCCAAGTTTCATTGAATCAAAATCATCCAACTCACTCTCTTCAATGAGTTGCTCGAGCTTTATTTCAGGCATTATCGTTGGACCGTGTACCAAGCTTTGGTAATGCGAGCTTACTTCACAACCAAGATAGAGAATCCCTTGAGGATGCGGTTGTTTAACAATATAAAGAGGTTGATTATCGTCATAAATAACCACCACCGTGACTTTAAATGCTCGTGAAAGTATTAAAAGTGTAGAACGATCCTCCCATCTATTTTGGTACAGTTCATTAATACAAGCATTAATATTTCCCTCAATCGAAGTCGCACACGATGTGCGACGAGCGTGAGGAGCCGCAGGTCCGGGTGTTGAGCCGCAGGCGAAACACAAGGGAACCGACACGGCGTTGAGTCATTGTGGGCACTTAGTTCAGAGCGCCAGCGAAGAGATAAGTAGACCGCAGGACTCACGAGCACTCCCGCTGAAGGCGATACTTGTCGCGAGTTTTTTGCTCCTTTTGGTGGACTCGGAGTCCCAAAAGGTTTTGCAAAAAAACGCGACACTATCAAGCATTCTGGTAATAACTTAAATAATTAGCGAGATGATTGGCTAAACGTCGATATAATTCGTCTGTACTTTCAATGAAAATACCCACATGTCTTTGAAGCTGGTCTTGAATAGCCGAAAATAAATCATCTTCATGGCTCCTCTTTAATTCAACAAAAACAAACCCATAACGTTGGGTTTGGAGTATTAACCTAGATTTTCCATCTTCTTTTTCTTCGCCAACCTCTAAACCTCGAGCATTCCGATCAGGAGATTGGCCCTCTACTGGGGGACAGGCCGTTGCTCAACAACAATATAGGAAGACGATTTTTGTTGAACGGGAAGTGAGTTAAACAAATGCCCCCACCCTCGTGCTTTAGCTGGCCCATATTGCTCGGGATGAACTAATTGCTCTTGGTTGCTTCTTGACATAATTTTTGATTGAAACGCTAATTTAAATACGGTTATCGCTGCATTAAGAAGATGAGTTTTATCTCGGTTCAACCAATTCTCAAATTGGCAGTATTTTGCTTTGTCAGCGAGTACCGCATTAAATTCATGCTTTAATCGCTCATCCGGCGTGTTAAAATCCTGAATGCGATAACGATAACAAATTAATAAGGCAGCATATGCTTTTTGATAAGTAGGTACCCTATTATTCTTTTTCACCTCTTTAATGAGTTTAAGGCTGCGCTCTAACAGGGGGAAAAGTGCCTCGGGAAAGGCTTGCGAGTGGATTGCTTGTAGGCCTTTTAACCGTGATAAGACCGGCTCACCCGCTTGATAGGGCATATCCTTAAACCATTCCAAAAGACCCCATAACATATCGGCAATTCGCTGGTCATATTTTGCTGTGCGGTATAAAATTTCACCACGATTAATGTTTTGTGACTCGTATTGTTTAGCATGCAAGAGTCGAAAACCAATTTGTTGTAATACCGAGCACAACACCACATGCCGTCTATCAATTTTTAAGCGACTATCCTGGCTTTGTTGCCACGCGACGGTGTGATAAACGGCGCTGTAATTAACATAGCCTTCATGGGCAAAGAGATTTGCCAAGACTATCGCTTCTTGCTGCTGTTGATGTGCCTTTAGAAAGGTTTGGACGGCGTTACTGTACTGATGTTTGTTTGCTTGTGTCTGCTGAGATAGCAGGATACAGTTTTTTCTCAACTTTTCAATCATCATCTCATAACTTTCTTTCTCATCCTCATCAGAAGTGGCTTTTAATTTTCTTACAAATCGTTGAATTTTGTCCTCAGACTCTTTCACTTTCTTAAGGCTGTCTTGCCATGGTTTTTCTGCTTCTTCAATCGCCTTAGCTGCTCGCTTAACCTCTGCTCGAAGTGCAGCACTGGCAAAGACCTTCTGCGCGTATACAAGCTGTAAGGCATAAATTTTATTGTCTTGTTTCAATTGGTTTTCATTGAATGGCAAGTTTAAACCGTCAAGACCTTGGAGTTGTGCGAGCTGCGCTAAAAAAGCAGCGGATTGACATTGCTTTTCCAACGCCGCTTTTTTTAATTCATAAAGCGCCTCTACTTGCTTGGCTGCTTGCTCAATGAGCACTGTCATCACCAAGGCATTGTTGCTGCCATCCCACTCTGCAATGAGGGGCTCAATTATTTCTTGTTGCCACTTGTCACTGTCTTCCCCATAATATTCCCGCAGTGAAAAAAGACTCGCCGCTAATTCCAATTCATGCGTCACTTTTTTATACTCAATATAAAAGCCCTCTTTTTCAAAGGACTTGAGCTTATCTCGTTTAATCAATGCCTCTGGATTAAATTTTAACGCAACCTCGGGATGTAAAAATCCTTTGGAATACACATTCGAATCACGGCTAGCAGCACTCGTTAATCCCAACTCTTCAACACTGATTTGATTAAAATACGCCATAATCGCCGCTTCTGCAGCAGCACCCACATCCATTTCCTGAGTAAACGGCGCAAATAACTCCGGCCAAAATTTATCGGGCCAAATAGCGTCATTGACCCAATCGGTTCGATGACATTCCACTTGGATACTGGTATCAATATCCGAGGTTAAATCGCGACTGCCCGGTGCCTGAATGCTCACCGTAAAAAGCGTAATCTCTTTGTCCCCTACTGATTTAACCACTTCCCACGCATAATATTGTAACTTATAACCCGTCAAGTCTTTATTAGGGCCGGTATTTTTAGCAGGACGATTATATTGATATTTTTCCTCGCCCCCTCTATCATTCATTAACAATTTGATAGCGCGTTTATATAAGATTTTATCCAGCTCATCCCGCTTTTTGACTAACGCATCAACGACTTGCTCACATTCTTTTTGAACTTCCTCTGAATACCCTGAATTAAAAAGATGGTGGTCTAAAAGGGTACGCCAATCATAGCCTTGTTTAACCAGCGCTCGAAAAAGCGCATACAGATTTCCTTCATGTTGATTAATAAAATTCATCGTCAATAATGGTTGAGATGGGGCTTGCTGTGCCGCTGGCGCGGGAGAGTTAATAATAATATTTTCCATGGTTTTGACTCCTTTTAAAGTAGAGATAGATAAAGAAGGCATACTTAAAGCACCTGATTGATTGATAGGGAGCACTGAAGAGAGGGGTTTGTCCCAGACAGTTTTGTGGTCAACGGGTTTGTTCGCTTTATTCAATATCGTTTTCTCTTCCTGGGGAAGAGGTGACACCACGGGCCCCGTATGATAAACTGTCTGGGAAGCAATGATTTGAACTACTTGGCCATGGACATCGCGCTGCACCACCTGCCCTCTTGTTGCTTCTTTATCACTCTTTTGGCTATTTTGTTTTTCTCTCTCCTCGCCCGTCTCAAGGTGAGGAGCAGATAATGAAGTGGAAGTTATCGCCGAGAGAAAGGGTGCAGAAGAAATTTCAGCGTTGATTAATTGAAGCACAGTTTGACAGAGGATAGCTTCCACTTCCTTCGCTACCGACTCATACTCAAACGACAAACTGACAATACAACCACTTTTCATGACCGCCGAATCTTCAATATAACCATAAGCGCCTTGTCCTTCCTCTTTAATCGTGTTTTGTAACGCAACGCGGCTAGCTTTCTTTTTTAACCCCAATTTAAAATAATCGAGTTCAACATTATGAATATCTTCCGTGATTTTTTGATACGTAATGCCGTTTACCGCAGAAGCAGTGAATAAGGGAGAAATTAATGACGAGGTAACAGGAAGTTGGACGTCTCTTGGTGGTAATATGACGAGCGAGGAAGAGGACGATTGCTCTAGCAGACTAGTTTTGTCTTCTGTCTCAATGGCCTCAATATCCACACCCATATTGTTCATATTGGTGGCTTTTATCTTTCGAGCAGAAATGTGAGATTGAAAAGGTAGACCTAAATCCTGCTTTTCTTTGTCGGCAGCAAGCTGGTTCATTAAGGTGTCACGATGGGCATCGGTGGCTTCTTTTCCCATCCCTTTCGAAAATTTAACTTTATGGGCGGTATTTGTCATGGTGCCCGTGACTTCAATTTCGTCTGCGGTAATAAAAGCTCCTTGTGCTCGAGGTGGTTTGTCTTGTTTTTTCATAACATGAAAATCCTTTTACACAGGGATAACACTCCCTCAATTAAGAGGACATTTGGATGCTCAGTACTGAGAAAGTTGGCGCTTAAACCTATCTTATGAAAGGAAGCCGAATATTGTCAAGCGTTTTTTGCATGCAGTTATAGATTGTCATTTTTTGCACAAGTCATCTTTGCTGACTCAAAAGGGGCGGTTTGCTAAGGAACGCTGGATGAAGTCTCATTTATGAATTTGGGGAAAAATATAAAATTCATATTCTTATAAAGCTCCAATAATGCGTGCAATAGGCACTTTAAAGAGGGTTGATTTGTTCGTTTTTAGACCATTTTTACTCTGAATTAACCGTAAGAAATTAAAAAATAACTATTTCATTTTTATTGTCGGTAATTTGAAAATAGCAAAAAAGAGATTAAATTTTATTTTTTAGAATGTTTGTTTTGATTTTATGTCTTGCTTCGAACCAAAAATGATTAAAATCAACACAAATTTAAGACGTGACACTAAAAAAATCAATAATGTAAATTTTAAAAATGCATTAATTCACAAGTGAGACTTCATCCAGCGTTCCTTAGCAAACCGCCTAATTTGGAAAATTATTTGCCCATTATTCTGCAATCCAGATTCTTTTCTTTATATGAACCTTGCTCCCCGATTTATTATTCCTTACACTCGATCTTCTAGTTTTTCAGGCTAAAAAAAAAAGATCACCCCATATTCTCTAAAAATTCCATATCAACATGACGCAGGTGCTTTATTGAAGTACGCAACCC
>JAIELR010000179.1 GCA_019752835.1 Gammaproteobacteria bacterium
GGAAGTCGATTATCCACGAGCGCAATGTCCGCTTCAATATCATGTGTTCCCCAAAGCAGATCATAAATCTCAAAATCTGTCCCTCGATGAGCCAGCACCAAATGTTTATCTTGAGCATTAATAAAAAGAGCAGAAAAATACCCGGTTTTAGAATCTTGGTACGTATTATAAACGCGCCAATTTGACTCTAGCAAACGTTCAATATACCCGTTTTCACGACGAATAATGACTCGCTCTCCGGGTTTTAAATCGTTTCGATAAGCTTGTTCAGATAAGAGCCCATAAGCATAATCTGAAGGCCATTGAGTGGGTTTGAGGTCCAGAAGTAAATCTTTTAAGTAATGAGCCTCAATAGTTAGCGTAATTTTAGGATGATTTTGCTTATAGGCAATATTGAGCGTTTCTTCAGTAACTTTTGAGCGTTTTTGTTCAGTTAAAAGTTGATTGACTCGTATGTTATCCTGATTTGAAATAGCTGTTTGAAGATGGTGGTCAAATAATTCTTGCGTAATCTCCATCATTTGAAGTTTAGTGTTTTCTTCTTGTTCAATCACGATCGTATTTGACTCTAACGTTTCTAAGCGTTGGATAATATGATGAAGCGTCATATTCAGTTGCTGCAGGTTAGCAAGAAAGTTGTGATCGTTAGTTTGGCTATTAAAAGAATTATCGGAGCGCAGCAATTGTTGCTGAGCTTTATTCAGCTCTTGTTTGGTTTTAGATAATTCATTCTGATAAAATGCCTCTTGGTGTGCGAGCTTATCTATTTGCTCGCCTAACGTCTTGTTCATTTGCTGAAGGCTAGCAAGAAGGCTGTTAGTCGTCTTATTGAATAGATTATCAAGTTTCAATAAATATTGCCGTGTTTCAGCCAATGCTTGTTGATTTTTTGATAATTCGTTTTGACAAAATTCCTCTTGATGCACGAGCTTGTCTACTTGTTCACCTTGGTTTTTTAACATAGCATCTAATCTCTCTATGTTTTGCTCCAAAGCGCTGGCCTGTTTTTTTTCTCGCAAAGAAATGATCGCCGGGTTCGTTTCGCTTATCTCATTACGTGCTTCTTCTGTGTCAGTTGAGATAGGAACGTTCTCTTCAACTTGCAAGCTAATTTGCTGTTGCAGGGGCGGTAGCATTTGAATTAAAATAGCCTGCTCTTTTTCGTCAACACCTACTTTCGTGAAACCCTCAATTGTCGCCTGGTATTGGTCTAACTGAAATTGAGAATCGGCGGATCTCAATAGCAAACGAGTTTGTAATGCCCGTTGAATCTCATTGACCTGGCTTAATGTTAAGTCAGTGTCACTAACGTCAACTTTTCCCAGGGAAGGTACCGTCTTAATTAGACGCAAAAGATGTTCATAACCATTTTCGCCTAAATCAACGCCTTGACAAGACAGTGTTTTAAGGCCACAGGCAGGGGTAATGGCGGCAAGGACTGAGGCGATGACTTCGTAAGATAATCGAGGAAAAGGCGTCCAGATTTTAAGGGTATGATCACTACTTGCGCTCACCACCTGGCCGTTCGGCAGCGACGCAACGCTGTACACACCGCTACTATACACCCACCCACTATGCCCACTGAGCGTCTTGACGCACAGGCCGGTGCTGATATCCCAGATTTTAAGGGTATGATCACGACTTGCGCTCACCACCTGTCCGTTTGGCAGCGACGCCACGCCATTCACCCACTTCCACCTACTATTCTCACTGAGCGTCTTGACGCACAGGCCGGTGCTGATATCCCAGATTTTAAGGGTATAATCACTACTTGCGCTCACCACCTGTCCGTTTGGCAGCGACGCCACGCCAAATACATAACCCCCATGCCCCCTCAATGTGGTAGGAGGCGGTTCAGGCGCTTGATAAGAGGCAAAATCCAAAACTTCCAAGGCATCTTTGCCGAGCTTCGCCATCAGTTCATTTTGTATTTGGGGTGTGTACGATGTCATAATCTCTTCCTTGTTGGTTGCTTAAACAGAATAGGCTTTTTAAAACCTTACGTGAAAATCAGGCCATAAATAGCTTGCTTGGTTTTTGGCAAAAAAGACGGCGCGTTATAATAAAATTCTTAAGATTAAGTCACCACCATTTTGAATAGCAATTTCTTTGTCATGAAGAGGTCCCAGGATAGTTAGTAGGTTCTTCAACAATACCGATCAGCCACGCTCTCTCCTTTTAAAGTGCTTTAATACGGGCTATGCTGTTTAAAAAGTACGAGGGGATTCATTCAGTATCCGGGCTACATTGACAATATATTATTAACAGGACCCTCATCGATAGAGATATCAATATTATCCTCATCATCTGAAATATCGATCTCATAAGGACAGGGTTGAGTCAGGTATGACGCAGGTAGCTCACTCTCATCCTGCTTACTGAAATAGCTGATACTATTGGAGGTATACCATACTCTCGAATAAAGTTCATTTAGCTCACCTTCTTGTAACAGTGCTTTCTTGTGGGCTTCTATTACCTTATCTATAGAGCCTGTACCGTTAAGGACGGTTTTCAACGCTTTTGCGGCAGCTATTTTCGTTTCGGTGGGAACACCGAGTAAACGAGTCAAAAAATTGCCGGTTTTTGCGGGAAGCTTTTCTAATTTTTCAATAAAATCATCAAGTACTTTGATGTCACCTTGTACCCGCTCCTTAAAAGCGTCTTCCTTCTTAAAGCTATAGTAAAACTTCTTAGGCATTTCGGCCCTTTTGGCCTCTCCTTCTTTATACCTTTTTTCATACCGCTCTAAGTCTGGTTTATAGGCCTTAATCTTCTGCTTCGCTTCGTTGATTTTAGCACGGTAAAAACTACATCTATTATAATCCCATTTAGCCTCGGCGTCTTTAAGTTTTGCTTCTTCTTCTGCTAAAAATCGTCGTAGCCAGATGAGCCGGTTGTGTAACCAATGTTGGTCTTTTACATACTCACTAATCTCTTGTGCGGTCTCGGTCCGATCCTTATCGGTCGTCGGTGAATACTCTACAAAAAAACCTATGGCCATAATGAGTTTTCCTCCAATTATCACTAGCGTACGTTGATTTTTAATAATTTCCGCTATTATTATCGTTCTTGCTGGCTACATGGACGAGAGCCGGAGGGCTACATTTTTTTTTGCACCCCTTCTTTTAATTCCGGTTCAGCAGTATCCACATATACAACATTGCAAGATGGGAAATGATTGAGTTTATCTAATTTGTCAAAACTTAAGGTTATATTAGCATGCTTTTCATTAACTGACAAACTTATGGTCAATTCAAATTCTGTTTTGCCGTTGCCAGCTGCCGTAAACTTCACATTGGTAAATTTTACCGTTGTTGCTGCGTTTTTGCTTTTATCTACAATATGGCGTTCAATACTGTCTAATAACGCGGTGATATTGGCTTGGACTGTGCCCCCTTTTGCAGCAAAATCTCGTTGAATGTCATAATCGCGGTAGCGTATAAGCTGGCCACCCGTGTCCGGTTTCACAGCACGCTTGCTTTCCATGAAGAAAGAGTTTTTCTGCGTGACTAGATGCTTCATAAATTCGAGTGTTCCAGCAACGACAGCATCCGTTAATAATCGAGTACTTTTTTGCGCTTCCCCTTCCTTTTCCTTGAGATTAGGCAAGCGTTCAAATAGCAAGTCTAGATTGCTTAATTTTTGGTGGCAATAATTGCCTAATAAACGCATCTTCGCCGAAAACGAGGGGTCCAAATGGGCTGAAAAGCGGAGTTTGGCAAATAAGAGTTGCAAGGCTTCATAACGTTGTTCTAAAGAATTTTTATCACTATCTATCGTTGTTAGAAATGCTGCAACCTCTTTATCTTTCGTGAGTCTTTTTTCAAAAAACCGACTCAATACCTGGTGAATATCGTTGAACTCTAATTTAAGGAGAGTTGGTAACTCTGCATCGGTGGCATGAATGAAAATTTTATCATGAATATCATCAATAAAACGATTTAATCGGCCACCTAGACCGGCTTCCAATGTTCGATTTTCACCCCTATCATCAATAAAAAGCTTTTTACGATGCTCAAATAATTGACCCAATAGAGCACTATAATCAGTTACATTTTCCAATGTCTGGCGTATTTTACGCGCCAATTGTTTTCTATCACTACTCACAAAACCACGACTCAGCAGTGAGCCGTCGGCATAATTGCGTAAGTCAATGACCATCTTGTCACGTGTATTCGCCCATGTTTCTTTTTTGGCGCCATCAAAAACATTATCCAGCGCAACAACCTCTTTATCTTTAGAAGACACTGCCTGATCTTGAGTTAATGCAGCAGGCTTTTCTTTCAATTTCAATAAATCGGCGGTTCTTACATTAAATCGCGCTAAATAGGCTTTATTCTTCGATGGATCGGCATTTTTTTCTGCTAAAACAGCTTTATAATGGATGGTATGCGCTTCAATAACGGTATCCAATAACGTTGGATCTTCGGCTTTGAGGACCCATTTTATAACCGTTTGATAACGTCGTATGGCAGCATCATAACCCGCTGAGTTACCTGACATATGCGCGCCGTAACTAAACAACAAATAGGCACGAACCATTTCGGCTATTTGTTCATTTGATAACCTGCTGTTTTTAATGGGACTTGAGCAGAGCGTTGATTTTCTCAATAGATCCTTGAGGCTCGATCGATTTGCAGGTGTTTGCAAACGAAGATATAACGGCGCAAGGTTATTATTAACACCCTCTCTCCTCAGCGTAATGAGCTTCGCGTTTGTTTTTACGCCTGTTTCGGGGGCATTGCTAGTGTCTGCCACCTCAGGAGCAACGGGTGATGACTTTTGCTCTTGAGTCACGTTTTCTGCGTTAAGAGAAATAGGTCGTTCAGCTTTTTCTACGGTTGTGTTTGCTGTAATGTTTGCGTCTCCATCTTCAGACCTAGTAGGCTCGGCATGCTGGTCTGCAGAATGTACTATTTCTCCACGTTGTGTTTCTTCAATCGCTATAATAGCCGACATTGGTTCCACTGGCGCTGCGGGTGCATCATAAGCCGCCAAAATTTCAGCCGGATAAAGCGAGACGTAATCGCAATAAACAGTCTCACTTATGTCTTCTTCTTTACTTAGCGGTTGAAGTCGTTCAGAGGCTTTGATATAAGGTTTATCAACGTCATGTTTTCGACGCGCCGTTTCTAGCATGGCAAGGGCAATTAAAGGGGCTGGTTCTGGTCGTGAAATACTGTCAGCCTCAATTTTTATATCCGTGCAAAAACCAGTAAATAAATCTTGAAAACGTTTTGGAGCAGGAGTGCTTTTATCCGTTTTGGTTAAACTCGGCTGACCTATGCGCTTACTCCACTCGTCGGCAACAAATTCTGCCAATAGATCCACACCATTATTCTCGGTCGAATATAACAACCATTGTTCATCAATTACGCCATATAATTTGGTTAACTCAAATAACATATTGTCTCTAATATGTTTTAAGTTAGTGCTTGATGCCTCTTCATACTCAATAATCGGTGTTATAAAGGAGCGATAGAATTCCTCACTGAGTAGATCTTTGATCTTATCAAAGGACTGATTTTTATCGCGCATGGGCGCCGCGCGTTCATTTTCATAAGTATCCAACTTTTCAACTAATTCTTCTGAGTGCTTGGGTTTAAGTTGCTTAAGCTCCTTCTCAGAATAAACGGGTGCAAGTTCACTGCGTTTTCCAATTAAAACAAAAAAGCCTTCTTTTCCTTGTCGGGCGGTTCGTCCTGCCCCTTGACCTAATTTACGTTTTACGCCTTCTGAAGAAGCCGGTTTTGGATCAATAAAGGCTTTGACAACCTTAAACGCTTTCGGCGGAATCTTGGGGTCAGTTGGATGATAAGGGTCAAAGTCGGTACCTCGATCGAAAATATTCGAAATAGTAATACTTCCATGGGCGCTTGCCTTGTGTATGGCTTCTGCCTCTTCCGCAGCACGTTCAGTTTCTGTTGGTTTGCTGCTACCGTAATACGCATGGACCTTCTGTGGTGTTTTAGCTCTTAAAACATTGTTTTTAGCGAGTGCAGCATCCAACGCAAGCTTTATTTTTTCACCTTGCTTCTGATCCACTGATTGGATCAGTATGGGCGCGCAAAGTCCCTCATCATCGTGCTTAAGTGAATAGATAATAAACTTAATAATTAGATTAATATGATCTTGGTCTTCTTTTTCGGCATTGGTTAAATAGGCCGACTTTGAAATAGTGATATGTCCTTTTTTACGAGCTTCTTTTACAGAGGCCTTTTCAGCGTCTGTTCGTGCTTTTTCCGTAAGGGTGTCATTCTCATAATGAAAATTGATGCCCGGTGCTTTATTTTTTAGCTTAGGATTTTTTTCGAGAATTTTATTCAATGCAACTTGCATTTTTTCAGCTTGTTTCTCATTCAAACAAGGGACGAATATAGGTTTATCACCGTCTTTTTTGAGAATTTTGACTATTTTGCTAATAACCTTATTAATATGCGCCATTTCTTCTTTGTCAGAATCGTCAGTGGGTAAATATTTAGGATTAGTGAGGATAGGGCGAAATTCCTTTCGATTTGATTTTTCATTAGGTGCTAATTCAATAATATCGCAGTTGTTTTTTTCAGCTAATTCCTGAAGTTCTGGATCAGATCCTGCGGTGCCCGTTGTAAAATACTTATAGTCATAGCGATTGATCTGCAATTGGCTATTCAATGACGTAATATAGGTTTTTTCAGGTCCAATCAAAAATGGTGGCATTTTTTTACCGGTTACTGGATCCGCTTTTTCTAATTTTTCTTTATAGAGTTCAGCCAATTGCAGCTCTAAAAAGTGTTGAAAGCCACTGAATTCAGCGGACATATTAGGAATGCCACTATTGTAAACACAGGCTTTTGATATTTGTTCGCCAGACTTCCGCGTATGAGGTATAGCATGTATTTTGAAAGCATGACCTTCTGCTTTAAGCAAATCCGTTGATTTTCCGGCATTGTATAACCAACCTCCCAGACGTTCCAGAAAGTCTTTTTCGTTTTCTGGCTTCATGAACTCAGCTAACTGTTTCTTTTCCTCGGTGCTTTGCGCGGCATAAAGCAACTCTCTTTTTGCAGCAGCTATATAGTCCTTATCGGATTTGTTAGGTCCTTTTCGCTCAGCATTTACAAATTTAATAACCGCCTTATATATCCAAATGTATGGGCTTTCATCGGGGTTGGTAAGCGGATCAAATGATTTTGCAAAACGATAACGTGTTTTGTCATCAAGCGCCGCTGCATCGGCTTCATCAAGCACTAATGCAGTTTTTTGAGGATGTTTAGGGAATTTGTCACCCACTTGTGCCGTTGCTTTAGCATTCCATAGCGCAAAATCAGCTAAGGTTCCGTAATGAATTTCGCCAGGATAATCATAGGCAGTCGTATCTGTATCTGCAGCACTGAGCATTCTGGAGCGAATGCCCATTGCATTAAAAAAGGACTGATTGGTCTCCAATCCATGACCAGCCAAGATAAAATTACTCGTTGCCACATCTACCGTGTAGCCTTGGAAGGATAAAAAGGCAGCTTCTAAGCCTGCAATGAGGGTTTTACCTTCTCCAGTTTTTACCTGACCCATAAAATTCTTATCAGCGCCTCGTTGCATACCGACCAATAACGCCATGATTTGAGCTGGTTTTGCAAATAACCCAGCCTTTTCAAAAACGCCCTGATCGTTCACTTTCCTCGCATTGCGATACATAACTTCGCGCGCAATTGCAATGAATTCTAACAGTATTTTTTCTTTTTCTTTAGGTAGCAAGTTAGCGTCTTGTATTTTTTCGCGATAATGAGCCAATAAGGCCGTAATTTCATCTGAAGAGAATTCTCTCACTGATTTAAATGTATAGTCAGTTTTTGCGTATGGATTGACACAAATAGCTCTCTTTTCGCCAATATCATTGACATAGGTAAACCACTCACGTAATTGCTCACGTTGCGCATAAGGCATGGGCTCAGCCCTTGTCATATTACGCATTTTTTCGATGAGGTAGATGACGTTACTGTCATCAAAGTTACGTTGTTTTTCGGGATTATTTAAAAAAGGTTCTTTATCAAATTGGTTTTGCCAGTCGGTAATGGTTTTGTCTAAAGTAATTTTATTTTTGTAAATATCACCCAGTCTGGCTCTTAAATCTACTAAATTAGGATATTCATCTAACTCATAGACCCCTTTAAGCTTTAACAGACTTGTTGTGGAGAGCTTAACTTGCTCCGAGTCCATCAGTATTACAATATCATGAACAAGCGTTGACACAGATGGATTTGATTGACCTATCGGTGTTTTTTTATTGGCAGCTAACAGAATAAACAATAACGCTTCAGATTCTTCCCTATTTTTTCCGGTAGAAAAAACAGCATTAATAGAGGTTAAGCAATCTGGATGAGCGCTCAATAAAGCAAGCAAATCTTCCTTCATTGAGATATTATCCAATTGAGCAATTAGTTCAACTAACAGATTAATATCTGTCTCAGAGAAACCGTGGCCATGTTTTTGTGAGGCAGTTAAGATTAAACAATTTAACAAAGACTTAAACGAATCGCCACATTTTTGTTCAAACGTTTTTTCTTCTAAGGCCGTTGGACTTAAAGCTTCATTCCTATTCGTGAGATTTTCATATAGCAAGGCATAATGTGCAAATTTTAGATTGTATGCTGGAATTTCTCGAACTGCATCTTCATCATTTTCGCGAATGTCAGGAAGGAGTCTATCCAAAATTTCTAGTTTATTGCCGTCCATGCCTCCCGTCAGCAATAGCGTAAATACATCCATGGGGAATTTTTCTTTTTTATTTCCATATTGAACACACGCTTGAATGATTTTTGTAAGATCGATATCAGAAAAATTTTTTATAAGAACAGCTTGCTGTGGCGCATTCAAAAAAAGCATTATTGCTTCAAATTGCGAGGGCCATGCGAGTTGTAATGCTTTAAATGCCTGAATGAGATCTTTTTTCGAATTTAATGCAGTCATAAATTCTGCCATAAATTCTATCTTATCTATTTTTTCATTTTTTATCGGATGGTTGCTTGTATAGATAATAAATTGCGTAACATCCTCATTGGCTTTCGTATCTTTGATCATTAAAAGTTCATTAGCAATTTCGGCGTTATATGACCTTAACATAATGTTTTTTATTTTTGAAAACAGTCTATTGAAGCCAGTACGCGCAGCGCGTTTTTCTATTTTTTCATTTTCTTGCTCTTTTCTATTTTTTTCATTTTCTTTTTCTAGCAGCCTTTGTTTTGCTTCCTTTTTTATGGTTTTTTCTATCTTATTTCGCTCATTTGCCTTTCTCTGAACTTCTTGTTCGTCATCGCTATCGTTTTCAGCAAGCTCTTTCAACTGTTGTGCATATTTTCCTTCAAGTTCCTCATTTGTTTTTTGTTCTTCATCCTCATCTTCGTCCTCAGAAAAATGTTTTTTAGAATCAATTAACGCCTGCTCTTCTTCAGCGGTCAATTCTTCCTCAGTACCGTCATTTTTATACTCGTCTAGAAATTGATTTAGGATAGTATTAATTTGGCTAATATCTTCAAATTTCTTTTCAATATCTATTCCACCCGCTGCCAAACCTATATTTAACAGAGCATCGTCTTTTATTGCTGCAATGATTTGTTTTGTATTTTTAGCTAAAACAATAGAAAAATCTGTTGATTTTAGCGCACTACTTGCTAAAAATGTTCGCAGATTAATATTACATTCCTTAGGAATGTTGCCGGTCACAAGTTCTAAAACGTCATGCTCATCGATACTATTATCTGCTGCTATCATTGCATCTAACACTGATTCAAATTGCGCAATGCTGGGTAAGGCCTCAGAGCCTGCATCTATGCACGATAAAATGCGTAGAAAATGATTGCAAAGTTCCGGACTTTTATCATCAAAAAAAGATTCTAATTTTATTATTAGGGGCGTTAAAGTTTCTAAAATTAATTTTACATCAGCACTGTCACTGAAAACAGCTTTATCTAGCAGTGCCAGAATCATAGCGAAAGCAGATAATCTAGGCCTGTTTTTATTCAGTAAATCAAGCGGTACTTTTTGGATGAGATTTTCTTGTGTTTCTTTCTCAATTAATAGTGGTTTCAAAACGTCGAAAAAAGTAACAATATTCAGCGCGTTTTTATTTTTGTTAAGCGATAAAACCGCAGATACAATGTTTTCCTTAATGACCTGGTTATCTACGACTATGTCTTTAAAAATGTTAAGAACTTCTTTTACAGTATTGCCCCAGCTTATTTTTCCATTTTTATCTTCCTTAAAAAGATTTTCAGGAATGACATACAGCGCATCTAGTAAAATATTGCAATCTGAAATTGTAAATGTTGCATTTGATTTGGCTAATGGCATTAACAAAAAATCAAATAATTGGTTAACATTTATTCTGCTCAAATCTACATCATTATAACTTGTTGGGTCTGTTCTCATTTTTGAAAAAAATAAAATAAGATGTTCAATTAATTTTTCTATATCTACATTTGAGAAATGAATACCTTTAGCGCCCGTGCCACATATTGCGAGAAAGGATAAAAAAATTCGATCAAAATCCGGTTTATCTTCATCATTAAATAAATTAGCCTTATTTACGTCGTTTCTTAACTTATTCAAGAGCTGTTTATATTCTGGTACCGATTTTCGGTGATTGAAGGTTGCAATATGACGTAAAAAATAAGCAAACAAAAAATAATCATACGAATATTTACGGAGATCTTTTCCATCACTTCCTTTCACAGGCATGCCGTTTGGTCCAGTTACTAGGCTTGTTGTATAATCAACATATTCACTATGCTTTCTATCCAAAACAGCTTCTTTTTTCTGCTTGAATATTGTTTCAGGTGAGTATGCTACTCGAGACTCAGTTCCTGGTGTAGGAAAAAAATATCGGTAGACGAGTTGCATTTCTGCTGTTACCAGCTTGTATCTATCATATTGTGATGCATAAACTGGACCTAAGCTATTTAAGGATAAACCTGGTAAGGCATGAAATTGTTCATCAAAATTTTGGGCATTTTTTAGGATAGTCAACAAACAATCTAATCCCAATCGCATATCCGCTACATTGATTAAAGGACATGAAGAGCCAAAGTCGATATTAGGACTTAATTCATTTAATTCTTCACAGAAGTAAGTAAACCCTGACAAAAGATCGGGTAAACTGACTGGTCGAGGATTGATTTTAGGCGCTTCAATTCGATGATTTGAATTTTTTAGATTGTATTCCTCTACTTGATATTGCTGTTCATCACGTAATCCTTTGTTTTCACAATGTTGGCTAGTAAGCGCATCCCACCAAATGCGTCGATCTTCTTTGAGATGACGTAGTACATGCATGGCCATAATCGATTTTTGATCCAATAGTTCTCTTAAATTCAACGAAGGATCGATAAAATTCTTTTTAAAAATAGCAAACGATGCAGGTGAAATATTGTTTTTTAAACCCTTCAATTCATTCAATAATTTTTCAAGACCATAGGTGCCTTCTGCATAGAGAATTTCAGCAAGGGCAGCAATGTTTTGGTTGTTTAAGTGATTTTTCCCACCAAATACGTTATTTAATAGCTCGATGATATCGTTAGCTTTCGTGGGCTCGAGGCCGTGTATCATTGCTTCTAATAACTCTTGATAGAAAGCATTTAACCGTGGTTTATTTTGACTTTCACGTAACTTGAAAAAATTTTTTCTACATGCCTCTAGCGTTGGTTTTGGGTCTGAAAAAAATACTTTGTATTTATTATACAAGGTTTCTATTTGTTTCTTATCTTTAATAAATTGGCTGATATCCCCTAACCATTTTGCCGATTTCATGGGCTCACTAAAGGTTAACGTTAACGGTGAGTTATTGGGATTCAATCGTGGGCGCAAAGGATCATAACGGAGTATAATTTTTCTTTTCAGCACTGACGGATAAACTTCATTATATGGGCTCTCTTCTCCTTGCTCTAAATAAAATCCTTGAGGCAAATTATCGAGTTTTAATCCATATTGTACGTCACTTAAATGCGTAATCAAATATTGTGCAGCTGACTTCGTCATTGCATCAATACCGTACTTGAACTTATTACTATATTTACCTGCGATAAGATTCCAACAACCTTTTGCAGTACCATCATCAGGCGTAAAAGAAATCCCTTGTTCTTTTATAAAGTCGCCCAATTTACTTGCTATGGTGTCATAGGTAATTAGCTCTTCGTCATCTGCAAAAGAAGGAAAATATACTTCTGGCAATGCGTCCTCATCGGTAAGCACATCTCCCGTTGAGCTGGTTTGAACTTGTTGCTGTTGTTGCTGCTGTTGTTGTTCTTGCATTTGGATATCAATGGTTAGGTCTTTGACATTGAAACCCACTCCTTTGATTGCTTTCCCAATCAAACCCAACTCATTATCACTGATGGCGGCGTCATCAAGCGAAGCCTGGTCGCCAGCTTCTACGCGTCGTTTATTAGCCTGTAGCTCTCGTTGATGAGATTCAAGGGAATTATAAAAATCAACTAATTTGTGTTGAATGGCAGGACTTACTGATTCTGGCAGTACAAAGATTACTGACATATCAAATGTTTTGTCATTACTTATTTTTTTGATAAGTGTATCTATTAAATCTCCCTTTAATAAAACTTCGTTAACCTGTAGAGATAATTGTTTTACCCCTTTTTTATTTGCTGCATCCAGTAACTGAATTAATCGTTTATAAATTCCGGCCTCGTTGAAAACCGACAGGCGCAACTCTTCAAAGGGGAAATAGGTCGTATTCGATTCAAGCTGTGTCGTGATAAGATTTAATAAGGAGTTTTTACTCGATTCGTTGCTTAAATCTAAGATATTATAAGGTAAGCCGCTTCGTCTAAGTTCATCTTCTTGATAATTTAAATAATCGAATAATTTCCCTAATCCTTTGGGTCCAAAACGCTGTCTGTTCCCTGCAAAAAAAGACAGCGTTGTTGTTTTTTCAGCAGGAATACTTAAAAGCAAAAATGAAAACAAATGATCCCAAACATTAAGATGCTTGAGTGTTCTTTCTTTTTTTGCAAGTCTGCGTATGACATTGTTTTCTGCATTATATCTTGTATCATATTGCTTTTGTATTTGTTCCTTATGGAGTGTTCGTTTGCCAATCTCTCGGCGAAGGCCAATCATGGTATCATTTACTTCTTTAGGAACCTTATATTCGAGGTCTTTATCTTTTTCTTCTTGTTGCTCTGCTAGGTTTTTTGTGTAAACCAGTTCAAGTGGTTTGATCTCTTCTGTTATTTCGTTTAACTCTTCAGTTAGCTCGGTCAAAGTTTTGTTCATACCTTCAGTTGCTGAGCGCTTAAGATCCGCAACCAATGCAGTATTTCTTTGGGTAATTAAATTAACATCTTCGTCTAAGACGGAAGTAACCTTTGTATCCCCGAGTAACTCTATCTTAATATGACTATACAGACGATCCAATTCATACTTAATAATGTCAAGATGTTCTGAAGCGATGGCAGCAGTAATGGTCAGCTGCAATGTGTTAATGTATCCGTTATTTTTGATGCGATCTAATACTTTTCGAAGGAAAATCAGTGGATTTTCTTTTGCTAAAATTTCAGTTAGGTTTATTTCGCAGGTAGGGTTTAAATCGGTAATGCGACCTATTTTCTTGCTTATTTCTGTATATGTCGCATCTTGTGAAATTGCTTCCTCGATTTTTATTTCTGTTTTTATTTTTTCAATTGTTTGAGGGCTAAGCGATTGGGATATTTTACTGGTGGCTGCTTTTGAGTGAAGTAGGCCGCGAGTAAGCGCCTTTACATTGTCGGGAGAAATCGTATAATTTTTGGTATCTGAACCTACTGCGTCTAAAAGACCCCGATAAGTTGGATTTAACGACAACAACACATATTCGTCTTCGGAAAAGGTCGTTTTGCTCAAGAGTAATGTATAAATGTATTCTTGAAATTGTTCTGGCGTTGAACATTGTGTAATTTTTTCTTGCTCGGGAGTTGGGGCATTGCCGGCAAGGATATAAGCCATAATTGCTTGTCTTAGTGCGCGATAACCACAGGTAAAACTATCTTGTTGTTCTTGACTTCCTTTTGGAGGGATAATATTGGGGTTCTCAACATTGGGAAAAGCCTCCAATACGGTTTTGTCTTCTTTACCGTATTCCTTACGACCGTCTTTATATTTGAGTGATGCTCTAATGACTTTTTCGACGTTCTCTTTATCGCCCTTACTTAAAAATAAAGAATCGATATATTCGCAGCTTATTTCTGGATCATCCTCGGGCTTCGCTCCAGGCCTAACATTGACAGATAAGTGAACCCAGTGTAAACCACGGTCATTAATATTGATATGATCGGCAGGACCACGATTTAAGATGAAAGAGACCGTATACTCTTCATTTTTTTTGTGTTTTACGCGTTCTAAATGCAGTACATGTCCAATTTGGATCGGATCAAATTGCACTACATGAGTAAATTCATTTAACTTTAAATAGCTTAATGCTCGTTGAATATCTAAGTCCGTTAACCAAGCCCCTTTGCTTAATTTACCGGTGGCAAATTTTTCTTTAATACCAAGATCTGAATGTTCAAGGAGTATGGGTTTGTCGCGAAGTTGGCGCGTTTTTTTCCAATCGGTCCAAGCTACTATCGCGGCATTTCTATCAAATGTCAGCTCATAAACGTCATTTTTCTCTTTATAGCGAATGTGTTGAATAAATAAGGGTTCTAGTGCTGCGAAATCATTCAATGCGTTGGCAATCGCTTGTGGATTGTTAGCACAGAGTTCACTAAAGTTAAAATAATCTGGATATAAAGATTGAAATTCTTTCAATGCTGCTTCTAATTCAGAAGGGAATTTTATGATATAAGCTTTTTGCTGTTGTGGCCCTTCTGCCGCAGCCATGAGTTGAGTGTAGAGTTGGTAGGCTTTGTAATCTTCATCAGTAGGGTCTATTTTTCGCATGAATTGTTCATATCTTGCGAATAAGTCTTCGAGATCTTTCTTGTAGTATTCAACAGCGACGAAAGCGTCAGTCCCTCGCTTGATATATTTTTCTAGTTGTTCTAATACCGCTTGTGGGCTGTTTAACCTTTTATGCTCGTCACGTTTAAGGCGCGCAAATAGATCAGCAATATTGCTCTCTGCTTTTTCCTCAAGACTTTGAGGGCGTCGGATTGTTTTTACATCCTTTGACGGATCTTGTTTTGCTAATTTGATCGCCATAGATTGGAGATCTATAAATGATAAATTTGCTATCTCTTTGAAATCATTGGGTTTAATGGGGCCGCTACCACCCACATCTGCACTGCTACTCATTATTTTGAGATGTAACATTTTTTCCATGAGCGGGTTAAAATCGATGATTTGTTCGTTGTTTTTTTTAGATTCGGGCATTTATAACACTCCAATTCATTTGATTAAATTGTATCTACCTTTTATTAAGTATTTCTTATTTTGTGGTGAGGTGTTAGCTCTGCTCTGTGCCGGACAATTTTGCCTGTAGCCCGTATTAAAGCGCTTTCAACACTCAATCTAGGGGCACCACCATACTCGATAATCCCACGAAAAGAGATGATTCACGGAGTGCGCGTAACACGGGGCTGGGCTTCGCAAAATCACTGACCCCGTATTACGCTTTTATCGTGGATGTTCTTGTTATCGCCTCATTTGCACTATCCATAAATGATAAGTTCTAAGCGTTATTTCCGCTTTAATACGGTCTACAAGACTTCCGGGCTACGTTTCAATAATAAGCGTAGCACTATATTCGGGAAATGTTGCTCAGGAGTGAAGCAATGCTCGTATAGGCTGTGCAAGCCCAACTTTTTGAGGGTTTGTTTTGTCGTACCAGAGCTGATTTGTTTGTTCACGTATCGCATTCATTTGCGGCACGACACTTAAACGTATGGGGGTAATATCGTAATGAAAATGACTGAAGGTGTGCCGAAATGGTGTCATTAAATTCATTTCTTCGATGGTTACACCAAATCGTCGTTGGCAATCTACGTTTAATTCGCTGAGATCACCTGAATAATCAGGTAAACACCACAATCCACCCCAAATGCCGCTAGGGGGCCTTTTTTCCAGTAAAATAACGCCTTCTTTGTTTTCTAAAAGGAGTAAATAACCATTACGAATGGGTAGGGTTTTTTTAGATTTTTTCCCAGGGAAATCAACGGGGTTGCCTGATAAAAAGGCCATGCAAGTGGCTTGTAAGGGACAGCTATCGCAATGCGGTTTTGTGCGCGTGCAAAGGGTTGCGCCTAAGTCCATCATGACTTGGGTATAGTCGCGACAATGTTTATTAGGCGTATAGGATTCGGCGACTTCCCATAAGTATTTTTCTACGGAGGGTGTGGCAAGACTTTCTTTAATGCCAATATAACGGCTTAAGACGCGTTTTACGTTTCCATCCAATACCGTTGCTGGTTGGTTGAATGCGGTAGAAACGATGGCTGCGGCAGTTGAGCGACCAATGCCAGGCAATAACACTAATTGATCGACGGTCTGAGGAAATTCACCGGCATAAACGTCTACGATCATCTTTGCGGCTTTATGCAAATTACGCGCTCGAGAATAATAGCCTAGGCCAGTCCATAGATGCATGACCTCATCAACCTCGGCCGCGGCTAAAGATTCAACATCAGGAAAGGTCTGAAGAAAACGCTCAAAATAGGGGATAACCGTATTAACCTGTGTTTGTTGCAACATAATCTCAGAGAGCCAAACACGATAAGGGGTTATTCCTTGTTGCCACGGCAAATTTTTTCGACCATAGATTTGGTACCATGTTAGTACTGCTTTTTGAAATTGTTTTGAAGAAAGGGGGTTTACCATCAGAGTTTTGTTACCTCGCTGAATTAGTGACGGGGGAAGGTTGACATTATTTCATACCCATCTCGTTTATTCTATCATTCTGTCCGTAAAATTAATGTACAAACATTGTAGCGACGCACCATAGAATATGCTACCATGGGCGGACGTAAGTTAAATTGAATTATGGGTAAAAAATGCAATGAATAAAAGTTTTATTCCCCCGGAAGCTCAGATTCCTGAAATTACGGTCAAAGTCATTATTATTTCTGTTTTTTTAACCCTTATACTGGCCGCATCAAATGCTTATTTAGCTCTCAAAGTTGGTATTTTAACATCTGCATCTATTCCTGCCGCCATTTTGTCCATGAGCATTTTACGTTGGTTTAAAAACTCGACTATTCTGGAAAATAACCTTATTCAGACAGCCGCATCTGCAGGTGAAGCCGTTGCTGGTGGGATCGTTTATACGATTCCGGCACTTATTCTTATTCATTACTGGACACATTTTCCATATTGGGAAAATGTTTTCATTGCGCTTTCTGGCGGAATCTTGGGCGTCATGGTCTCAATTCCTTTACGGCAAGTCTTATTATCTGATCCAAAACTCAAATTTCCCGAGGGGCGAGCTATTGCTCAAGTTTTAATCGCGGGTACTGAAAAAGGTTTTGATTTAAAACCAATGATTTTTGGCGCAAGCTTGGGCGCAGTGATGGAGTTTGCTCAAACCGGTATTAAAGTATTTACCACCTCAGTACAAGGCTGGTTTAGCGCGGGTAAAACCTTGGTAGGATTTGGCGTCGGGTTCTCCGCCACCATGCTCGGTATTGGCTATTTAGTGGGTTTCGAAATTGGAGTCAGCTTGTTAATTGGCGCTGTTTTGTCCTGGGGCTTACTTATTCCGATTTTAAGCAATATTTTTCCCTCAGATTTAAGCAGTGGTGCAACCAGTGCGGCCATCAGTTTGTGGGGCGATAAAATTCGCTACGTGGGCATAGGTGCTATGCTAACAGCGGGCGTTTGGACGTTGCTTGGCTTATTAAAGCCTTTTGTGGCGAGTTTACAGAGTGCCGCACGTGCGCTTCAAGATTCGTTGGGCCTAGAGGTCAATAATGTGTTGCGGACAGAGCGAGATTTGCCCTTACATTATGTGTGTTTGGGTTTGCTGCTCTGTTTATCGATCATGTATTGTCTTTTTTCTTATACATTTAATGTGCCTGTTTCACCTACTCATTTTTGGGCTCAATCTATTTTGATATGGGGTAGTTTGCTTTATGTCTTAATCGGTGGTTTTATTTTTTCAGCCATTTGTGGGTATTTTTCTGGGATGGTTGGTGTGACTGCCAGCCCTGGGTCGGCCGTGATTATTGCCGCTCTTTTTATAGCGGCGATGCTATTAAAGCTTTTTCTGCTCACCACCTCTATGTATCACATTCTTACCACAAGCACGCAACTTCATGCTGCTGCGATTTCGATATTTATTGGCGCGATTATTACCGGTGCTGCCTGCATTGCCAATGATAATATTCAAGATTTGAAAGTAGGGCAATTGGTGGGGGCAACCCCTTGGAAACAGCAAGTTATGCTCTTATTTGGTGTTGTTATTGCTTCGCTCATCATCCCGCCTATTATGGAGTTACTCTTCAACGTCTATGGCGTCGGCGATGTATTACCACGTGCCGACATGAATATTGCCAATGCATTGCCAGCTCCCCCAGCAGCTATGATGGCGGCTGTTACCGATGGCGTATTTCATAACAGTATGCCGTGGAATATGATCAGTTTGGGCATAATTATGGGTGTTGTATTAATTATTTTGCAAGCCGTGTTAAAACGACGAAATATTCATTTTTCGGTGATTGGCGTCGCAACAGGCATGTATTTACCGTTAACAACCTCAACACCCATTTTTATTGGAAGCTTATTACAAAAAGTAGCACAAGGGCGCAGACCTGTGCTCAATAAGCATCATAGTAGCTTGATTGCATGTGGTCTTGTCACTGGTGCGGCATTAATGGATGTTTTACTGGCTATTCCTTTTTCCCTCATGGAAAATCCGGATGCGCTGGCTATTTTCCCAGCAAAATATAGTGCAATAACCAATATTTTAGGTATTGTTGCGTTTGCTGGATTATCGTTTTGGCTCTTTAAAAAATCAAGAGAAAGTACTACGTGAGAAGAATAAAAAGTTATGTGATTCGTGCGGGTCGAATGACATCAAAGCAGCGTTTGGCGATAGAGACGCATTTACCGCAAATGGGTTTGGCTATTGATGCCCCTTGGGATTTTAACGAAATCTTTGGACGAGTTGCGCCTACCGTGGTTGAAATAGGCTTTGGTATGGGTGATTCGTTGTTTCAAATGGCGTTAGCGCAGCCCGATGAAAATTTCATTGGGATTGAGGTGCATCCGCCAGGTGTAGGTGCGCTGTTAACTAAAATAGCTGAAACGGGTATCGAAAATCTTCGAGTTTGTTCTATTGATGCTATTGCCGCACTAGAGGCATCCGTCGCTGACGGTTCGCTAGCCCGTGTGCAATTATTTTTTCCGGATCCTTGGCCTAAAAAACGGCATCATAAACGCCGTATTGTTCGTCCTGATTTTATTTCTCTCATTGAACGCAAACTTCAAAATGGGGGGATTTTTCATATTGCGACTGATTGGGCTGATTATGCGGAGTCTATTACCGAGCTCATGCAACAGCATGATCAATTTCAACGTTTAAATGAAAAAGGTCATCGAGCACATACGAAATATGAGGGACGAGCAAATCGATTAGGGCTTGATATATTTGATCTGGTTTTTCAAAGGCTGTAGGGGCAACCCTCCGTGGTTGCCCATGTTCGGGTAGGCACGGGGATCTACCCCTACAACAGCCTTCGTACGAAATGCCTTTGTAGGGGCAACCCTCTGTGGTTGCCCGTGTTCGGGTAGGCACGAACTGGCATAACAAAAAGTAAAAAGAGTATAAAAATGCGTAAATTAATCTATTTCTGTTTTATTTCATTTGGCCTGCTGTTATCGAGTATTGCGAGTGCTAAAACCAGTCTTGATGGGATTGTTGTCTTTGGTGATAGTCTCTCGGATAACGGAAATTTATATAAAATGAAACAGGGCAAGGTCTTAGGCGCCCCCTATTATTTAGGGCGGTGCTCGAACGGTTTAGTTTGGGTCGAAATTTTGACTAAGGAGCTTCATTTTTCGTCGAAGCAACTTGATGATCGAGCTATCGCGGGCGCTCAAACCAGCGGTTCTCACCCTCCCGGTGCGATACAACAAATTAACCGCTATATCGATGAAAATCCCCAACTTGATCCCAACAAGCTTTATATCCTCTGGATCGGCGGTAATAATTATTTGTACCATCCCTTTGGACGCACTCATCGGGTGAATAAAACTATTGGCGATATTAATAAGGCAATAACTTTGCTCGCTAAGCATGGTGCGCACTATATTCTGGTTCCTAACTTGCCTGATATAGGCGCGAACCCTTTAGCGGCTAAGCTTCAGCAAAAACGTCCGCATCTGGGTTTGAAAGCCAATTTGACGCAATTATCGTTAAAACATAATGAGAAGTTAGAAAAAGATTTACCTGCGTTACAACAGAAATTAGGGCCGAATGTTGATATCTTATTGATGAATGATTATGCCTTGATGGAAACGGTTGAGGTAGATCCATCTAAATACGGTATCAAAAATCTTCACGATGCTTGCTACAATGGACCGAAGCTTTTCCAAGGGGGCGGCACAGTGTGTAAAGATCCTAATCAATATTTGTTCTGGGACGCCGTTCACCCGACGTTTACCGGGCATGAGGCTTTGGCTGGTTTGGCGTTGCAAACGTTGAAGAATGCGGGGGTGGTCACGTCGCATTGATGGACGAATTTACATCAATCCCACATTCCGCACCAAAGTATTTTTTAGACAAATTTGGTGCGGAATGTTGGATCAATGCCCCGCCATCCATTAATCAATACACTTTTGGGTAATGAATAGGCTTCAACGAGGTCAGAATAAAATATCATGACGACAAATTAAAACGAAAAACTCGAAATATGCAGAATTAAAGCACCTCACAACTTCAACCGATGGTTAAACACATATTTTATAACCAAAAGTAACAGTGCTAAAATATTGACAGTAGTCGTTGACAATAATGCGATTAGCACACTGTCGTTTAACCGCCAATCCGGTGACAACAGAGATTGATAGAATAAAAAAACAAAAATTGCGATGACCCAAACCACAACTAACCAGAAGATACGCGTTGCAAGCTCATTACTTAATTTAAAGGCCGCCTTAATATTGTCTATTTCAACTTTTTCCTTTTCCTCTCCCAAAGCTTGTCTTGCGGCTAACGTTAAAATATCTGGCTCTGAGGGCGGAACTTCGCCAGAGCCAATGTTTCCAATTTTTTTTAAAACTTCCTTATCTTGTTTATCCATATGACTTATTGCACCCGTTTATCAAAATACGCTTTGATTAATTGGTCATCGATATTAAAATTATGATGACTTTTACCTTTTTGTGCATGCCATGCTTCATACCAAGGTGAATCAGGCTCATGGGTTAAATTCGATAATTGTATTCCATCATAAACACCATAAACGTCCCATATTTTGTCTAATAACGCCAACGCTACCTCATCTGTCATTAATTGCCCGACCTGTTTGTCATCGATCCTGTTTGACGTTTCTTCGGTAATGGGACCATTACCATATTTTTTAAAATCTTGATAAACCGACTCGATGACAGGTCCATACCGCCAGGCACAAACGGGTTCATTAATTAACCGTTTCCCGACGATCGCCAGATGCCAGCCATAGGCAAAATAAATAAGTTTTATCAACTTCATTGGCGTGAGAGGTGCATTTTCATTGCGGGCTTTTTTATAAAATAATTAGCTATTACTGCTGCTGAATATTGCATGATATATTGACTCCGTTACGCTGTTGAGTATATTAGCAGCAATAATGGCAAATGTCATTAATATTTTCTTCATTTAATACATTAAAAATGTTTTCAAAACTAAACAAAAAACAAAACAAAAACAAAAAAAACTTTAAAACTAAGAAAATTTCACTTTATTTTGAAACGCCGTTCACCCGACGTTTACCGGGCATGAGGTTTTGGCCGGTTTGGCGTTGCAAACATTGAAGAACGCGGGGGCGGTGACCTCGAGGTAATGGGGTTGTAGGGGCCCCTTGTTTAGGGATATGAATTGATGAAGCAGCCTGTACCGCTATTGCTTGTTGCCAAGGTTTCATTCAGTCCGTTGGAGGCCAGATCAATAGTTATACCTATGCCCAAGCCAATTACTAAGCCGGTAGGCCCTCCTAGTATAAAACCTATGACACCGCACAAGACCGGTACCCCAACATACAGTAGCGCAACGCCCAGTTTTTTAATGATCTCGCACCCTTTTTGACGACAGGATTTCTTTTTGTTAAAAAACTGGTAATTGGAGGCGTCCATTTGTTGGTTGCTGGTAGGAGCTGCTGTACCTGTCGTACTGGCTATTTTGTTATTCGCTGTTTGATCGTTGGCATTAGGGAGTACTTGTGTAGGTGGGTATGTGGAAGCCGTATTACTATGGTTGCTAGATTGAGAGATTACCTGCTCTTTTAGTTTAATAGTCTCCAGCGGCTTCCTGTCTATAGGCATGTGCATGAGAATACGCTTGACTTGGCTTAAATTAAGTGAAAA